>JAGQRA010000192.1 GCA_020425885.1 Planctomycetota bacterium
GCAGGCGTTCGGCCGCGGGTCGCTCGCCGCAGGCCGCGGCCGCGATCCCGGCCTCGACCTGCAGGCCGCCGCGCGCCGGGAAGGCCTCCGCCAGTCGCAGCAGTCGCGGCAACGCCCGGGCCGGCTCGCCGCGCGCGGCCAGGACGGGGCCGAGCAGGCCGCCGGTGAAGACGTCGCCGGCGCCGCTCTGCTCGAGCCACTCGAGCGCCTGCACGGCGATGTCGAGGTCACCGGTGACGTAGGCGAGCACGCCAAGCGCCCGCGCGTCGGTGGCGTGGGTGAGGTCCGTGACCGCGGCCACGCCGTCCCGGTGCCAGGCGACGGCGACCGGGCAGTCCCGCGCGAACGCCGGTGTCGGTTCGACGTCGTCGGCGGCGAGCCGGGCCGCGGCCAGTCGCAGCGTCTCGACTTCGCGGCACAGATCGTCGCGCTCGGGCGCCAGCTCGAGGGCCGGGCGATAGACGTCGTCGGTGTTCTGCAGCAGGCGCATGGTGGCGGCGGCGTCGGCTGGTTGTCCGCTGCGCACCTGAGCCCGGATGCGCGCGCCGAGCCGTTCGTCGAACAACGACAACCGGGCGCGTTCGACCAGTCGCTCGACCTCGAGCCGCCGTTGGGCTGCCCGCCCTTGTTGCCAAGCCGTGATCATGAGCGCGGCGACCGAGAGCAGCAGCCCGGCGACGAGGCCCGAGACCACGGCGCGGTGCCGGCGCAGGAGTCGTCGGGCGCGGCGCCACGGGCCGGGGCGGACGGCGGCGATTGGCAGCAGGTCGAGCACCCGCTGCAGGTCATCGGCGAGATCGGCCGCCGTCGCGTAGCGCAGGTACGGCTCGGGCGCCATCGCCTTCTGGATCACGGTCTCGAGGTCGCGTGGCAGCAGCGGCACGAGGCGACGCAGCGGCTCGATGCCGCGGCCCTCGAGATGGGCGAGGACCGCGGCCACACCGTTGCCGGTCACCGGCGGGGCCATGGCCAACGCGTGGTAGAGGGTCGCGCCGAGCGCGTAGATGTCGGCGCGCGCATCGATCGCGGCGCCGCGCAGCTGCTCGGGCGGCGAGTAGGCCAGGGTGCCGAGGAACACGCCGGTGCGGGTGTGTTGCGAGGCCTCGGCGTCGTGGACGAGGCCGAAGTCCGACAGCAGCGCCTCGCCGCGGTCGCCGAGCAACACGTTGGAGGGTTTGACGTCGCGGTGCAGGAGGCCGGCCTCGTGCACGGCCTGGAGGGCGCGCCCGAGTTGGATGCCGAGTCGGCAGACCCAGAGCACGTAGCGCGCGTCGCGCAGCGCGGCCGGATCGTGCGCGCCGGTCGACGAGCCATCGTGATGGCGCCGGATCAGGTCGGCGAGGCTCTGGCCGCGCACCCATTCCATGGCGTAACCCTGCGCCTCCTCGGTCTCGACGACGTCGTGGATCGGCACCACGTGCTGGTGGCGAACGCGGGCCAGCGCCCGCACCTCGGCGGCGAAGCGCCGCTGCGCTCGCGGGTCGTCGACCGGGCCGCGCGCCAGCAGCTTCAACGCCACCAGTCGCCCGCCGACGGCCTGCTGGCGGGCGAGCCAGACCACCGACGACGCACCGCGACCGAGCTCCTCGATCAGCTCGAAGCCGCCGATCGATCGGGCCATTGCCGGTGGCGCCGAACGCGTGCCGGCGACCGCGCGGGCGAGCCCGAGCAGTTCGCGCGTGCGGTCCTGCAGGTGCTCGCGGCCGGCGACGAGGGCTTCGACGTCGGGGGTCGTGCCACCGAGCAGCTCGTCGAGCATGCGGTCGAACACGTCGTCGAGGTAGTCTTCGTCGGTCTCTGCCATGGCGGTCGCAGCCCATAGAAGCGGGCGGCCGGCCGGCGTTCACGATCCGGCCGATCTGCCCCGCCAGGGTACAATCAGCATGGTCATGGATCCCAACCCCTTGCTCGACGACTCCTCCGAGGCCTGGGATCGTCTGGTCGGTGCGCTCGGGCCGCCGACGATGCTGCTCGCGATCGCGGCGCGCATGGGCCATCGCCTCAGCGCCGCGTTGACGCCGGAGGACATCTGGCAGGAGACCCTGCTGCACGTCTGGCGCGACCGGCATCACGTCGACTGGCAGGGTTACCCGGCCTTTCGCCGTTGGGTGCTGCAGGTCGCCGAGAACCGGATCCGCAATGCGGGCGACCGGCTCGCGGCGAAGAAGCGCGGCGGCGAGGCTGGGGCGCAGGCCGCCGCCGCCGAGTTGCCGCCGCCGGTGTCATCGACGACACCGAGCCGGGTCGCGAGCCACGCCGAGGAAGCGCGCGCGATGCAGCTGGTGCTCGAGGAGCTGCCGGTCGACGTGCGCGACGTCGTGCGCCTGCGCCTGGTCGAGGAGATCCCGGTGCTCGAGGTCGCGGCGCGGCTCGGGCTCGGCGAGTCGGCGGTCAAGCACCGCCTGCGCAAGGGCGCGCGGATGTTCTGGCTCGGGCTGCGCGAGCGTCTCGCGTTGACGCGCGGTTCGGCCGACGGCGGTGCGCTCTGAGGCGCCATCTCGTACGGGCTTCTGCCGCTTGACGCGGAGTTGCGGCCCGTGGACTGTCGTCAGCTGCGAAGGATACTGAACATGTCGCATCGCTCCCCGCCTGTCTCGCCCGTTCGCGCGTTGCTGGTCTCGGGCGCTGCCGTCTGGCTGCTGTCGGCTTCCGGTTGTGGCTTCGGCACCGCCGGGATCGTGGCCGCGGTCAGCGGCGGTGGCGGCGACGGCGGTCTTGCTCCGTCGGCGCCGCGCTTCAATGGCTCACCGCCGACCCTGGCCGTGGTCGACAGTCCGTGGAGCTACACGCCGGCGGTGACCGGCAATCCCGGGCCGGACCTCAGTCTCGACGGTGCCCCGGCCTGGCTCGGCGTGAATGGCGGCACGATCGCCGGCACACCACCGGCCTCCGCGCTCGGCGAACTGCAGTTCGTCATCACGGCGACGAACGGTGTTCCCCCCGATGCGACCCAACAGGTGACGCTCGAGGTGCTGGCTGCGGGCGAGCCGCCGACCATCGCGGGCAATCCGCCGACGATCGCGCCGGTCGGCATGCGGGTGCAGTACGCGCCGGTGGTGACGGGTGATCCGGCTCCCGAACTGATCCTGGTCGGCGAGACGGTGTCGACCTGGCTCGCGGTGGTCGGACACGCGATCGAAGGGACTCCGCCGCTTGCCGCTGTGGGCAGACACGTCTTCACGATCCGGGTGTCGAACGGGCTGCCACCGGATGCGGCGCAGCAGGTCGCGCTGGAGGTGGTCGACTTCGGCGTTCCGATTCCCGCCGGCTCTTTCGCGATGGGGTCGAACACGGGCTGGACGTGGAACCAGCCGGTCCACACCGTGAACATCACACGTCCATTCTGGATGGGCCGGCACGAGGTCACGCAGGCCCGGTACCTGGAGTTGATGGCGAGCAATCCTTCCTGGTTCCAGCCGCCGCTGGTGGCAAGCTACGAGCCGAACCGGCCGGTGGAGAGGGTCTCCAGGGACGAGGCGATGGCCTATTGCGCGGCGCTGACGACCAGGGAGAGCGCGGCGAACCGGGTGCCTGCAGGTTACCAGTACCGCCTGCCCACCGAGGCGGAGTGGGAGTACTGCTGTCGCGCCGGCACGACGGCTGATTTCAACGTCGGTGGCAGCCTCGGTTCGTCGCTGGCGAACTTCGGCCAGAACCGCAACGAGACGGCGGCGGTCGGCAGCTACGCGCCGAATGACTGGGGCCTGTACGACATGCATGGCAACGTCTGGGAATGGTGCCTGGATTCGTGGGACAGCTCGACCGGCTACCCATCCGGCCCCGTCTCCGATCCCTATGTTGCGGTCGCGAGTCCCGGCTATCCGGTGCAGCGCGGCGGCAGCTGGAACTCGCAGGAGGGCGACTGTCGATCGTGGTACCGGGCCTACAACTTCTCGCCGGCAAACCGGGTCAACAACCTGGGCTTCCGGGTCGTGTTGGCGCCGATCCTGCCGTGAACGGGTGATGACGTCGAACCCGCGGCACGGGTGCTATCCTGTCGGCGTCATCACGGCCACCGCCCATGAACAGGAACTGCATCAGGATGCGTCTTGCCCTCGTGATCGTGCTCTGCGCCTGCGCGCTCGACGGCAGCCTGCTCAGCCAGTGTTCGCCGCAATGGTTGCAGGGCGAGGGTGTGCCTGGTGTGAACGGTGCCATTCTCGCGGTGATGACGCTCGCCAACGGTGATGTCGTGGCGGGTGGCGATTTCGACGTGGCGGGCCGGGCCAGATGCAGCAAGGTCGCGCGTTGGAACGGGTCGTCGTGGTCGCGATACGGTTCGGGAATGGGCGGCACGGACTGCTACGTCAGTGCCCTGACGACGATGCCCAACGGCGATCTGGTCGCCGGGGGTTGGTTCACGACGGCCGGGGGGATCGCGTGCAACAACATCGCCCGTTGGAACGGGTCGTCGTGGTCACCGCTCGGCTCGGGCATGAACGACAGCATCCGCTGCCTTGTGACGTTGCCGAACGGTGATCTGGTCGCGGGCGGCTCGTTCACGACCGCGGGCGGGATCGCGTGCAACTACATCGCCCGTTGGAACGGGGCGACGTGGTCACCGCTCGGCTCCGGGATGGACAACGGCGTCAACGCCTTCACGAAGCTGGCGAATGGCGATCTCGTGGCCGGCGGTGACTTCAACACGGCAGGCGGGGTCGCCTGCTACCGCGTCGCGCGTTGGAACGGATCGTCGTGGGGAGCATTGGGTTCGGGCACCAATGGCAGCATCGAATCGCTGACGACGTTGCCGAATGGCACGCTCGTCGTCGGCGGTACGCTCTCGAGCGCCGGCGGCGTCCAGTGCAATGCGATCGCCAGCTGGAACGGCTCGACCTGGGCCTCGTTGGGGTCGGGCATGACGATCACCTACAGCTTCGTCCGGGCGCTGACGCCGCTGCCCAACGGCGACCTGGTTGCCGGCGGTCAGTTCACGGTGGCCGGTGGCGTGCCGTGCAACAACGTGGCCCGTTGGAACGGATCCGCCTGGGCGCCGCTGGGTCCGGGTACCCGTGGTTCCGTCCTCGCGCAGTCGCTGCTGCAATCGGGCGATCTCGTCGCCGGCGGCGACTTCGAGACGGCCGGTGGGTTTCCCTGCAGCAGCATCGCCAGCTGGGATGGCTCGTCTTGGGCTCGGATGGGCGCGGGTACCAACTCGTACGTCTTCGCCATGACGACGCTCCATAACGGCGACCTCGTCGCCGGCGGCGCCTTCACCACCGCCGGCGGGGCGCCGTGCAACATGATCGCGCAATGGGATGGAACGACATGGTCACCGCTCGGCGCCGGCTTCGACGACTGGGGCTATGCCTTCGCCGTGCTGCCCAACGGCTCGCTCGTCGCCGGCGGTTGGTTCTCGACCGCCGGCGGGCTGCCGTGCAATTGCATCGCCGGTTGGGACGGGACGTCATGGTCGCCGCTCGGCTCGGGAATGGACAGTCCGGTCGCCGCCCTGACGACGCTCGCGAACGGCGATCTCGTCGCCGGCGGCTGGTTCACCACGGCCGGTGGCGTGGCCTGCAATTTCGTTGCGCGCTGGGACGGTGCGTCGTGGTCGCCGTTGGCGGCGGGCGTGAACAGCGTGATCCGGGCGCTCGCGGTAATGCCGAACGGCGACCTCGTCGCCGGTGGCTACTTCACCGCCGCCGGTGGTGCGCCCTGCAGCTACATCGCGCGCTGGGACGGTTCGGCATGGTCGCCGCTCGGCTCGGGCATGGACGACAAGGTCCGCGCGCTGCTCGTGCTGCCGAACGGCGACCTCGTCGCGGGCGGCGACTTCACGATCGCCGGTGGCGTTCAGTGCAACAACATCGCCCGTTGGAACGGATCGGCGTGGTCGCCGCTCGGCTCCGGCATGGACGACTACGTCCGCGCCCTGGCGACGTTGCCCAACGGTGACCTCGTCGCCGGTGGCTGGTTCACGACCGCCGGCGGCGCGCCCTGCAACTACGTCGCGCGTTGGGATGGTTCGTCATGGACTCCGCTCGGCTCGGGCACGAACGAGGAGGTCACCTCGCTGCTCTCGATGGCGGACGGCAGCCTGGTCGCCGGTGGTTACTTCACGATTGCGGGGGGGCTCGTCTCCGCCTACCTCGCGCGCCTGGACTCCACCTGTCCTGCGACATCGACCAGCTACGGCGCGGGCTGCACTGGCTCCGCCGGGCCGCTGATGCTGACGGCAGACTCACTGCCGTGGGCCGGTGGGGCCTGGCGGCTCTCGGGCGGCGGCTTCACCGCTCAGGCGCTGGGCTTCTGCATCGCCGGGTTCGCGACCCAGCAGATCGCGCTCAACACCTTCCACCCGGCGGCAGGTTTCGGCTGCGACCTCCTGGTCAGGCCTGACGCCGCCGTGCTGCTGATTCCCAATGCCGGCGAAGCCGTCTGCACGATTGCCTTGCCCCGGGTCGCTGCTTTGGCCGGCGTGCAGCTCAACGCGCAGATGCTCGCGTTCGAACTCGGCGCCGGTGGCGGCCTGAACTCGATCACGAGCACGAACGCCCTGCAGGGTGTCGTCGGTTCGTACTGAGCCTGGCAGACGCCGCCACGCGGCACAGCATCGGCGACGAGGCGCAGGCTCCGGCGCCGCTGCGGCGTTCCTTCATGCAGCTCGGGGAGTCGACCGTTCCTTCGGCTGCGGCGCCCCGGATGCCGTCGCGACGATCGCCGGCGGTCCGTCTCGATCGAGTCCCGGTCGTAACCGGAAGGTCCCGATGTCCCGTGCCGGTTGACGGGCCCACATTGACAGTCCAACGTAAGAGCTGGTTCCAGGCTCTTCCGAGCCGCTCTTTTCTCACCGGTGCGCCCATGTCGCACGAACCCAGGAATGCCACCATGAATGCCTTGGCCAAACCAATGCGCCTCGTCGCAAACCTCGCCCTCACGTTGACCGTCGTCGGTCTCTCCGCCGCCGTGATCCAGAGCCAGGATCCGGCCCCGCAGAAGCCTGCGGACGCGGCAGCCATCGCGCTGGAGAGCTGGCACGGCTACCTCGGGCAGATCGGTTGGCCGCAGGACATGCGCGAGCGCATCGCGCCGCGTTTCCTCGGCAAGCTCGCCTCGTCCGTGGCCAACGAACACGGCGGCCAGACCGTCGTCTTCGACGGCAGTCGCCCGGGGCTGCGCGCGACCGTGACCCTCGTTCTCGGCCGCGACGGCAAGCCCGTCGTCCCGCCCGCCGTCGAACTCGCCGATGTGTTGGAGGCGCAGTGATCATGAACGTCTTCACCAGAACCTCGTCTCTCGGCCTGCTCGCCACGCTGGCCGCGATCACCCTCCCGCTCGCCTCGGCCAGCGCCCAGCTGACCATCGTGCGCGTCAACGGCGGCGGCGCCGCGCCTGGCACCGTCGCCGGCGGCGGCAACCTGACCGCGTTGTTCAACGCGGCCTGCGACTGGTGGGAGGAGGCGCTCATCACCTCGCCCTACACGCTGACCCTGACCTATCGCTGGGGATCGCAATCCGGCAGCACGCTCGCGGCCCACGTGCTCAACGCACAGGGTGGTACACCCAATCGTGAGACGGCCGGCACGATCACGTTCGACAACGACGGTTCGAGCAGCTGGTTTCTCGACCCGACGCCGTGCAACCCCTCCGAGTGGAGCAGCTTCATCGAAGGCACCGGCAACTACGGCGGCGGCACGATGGTCGACGAGGCCCGCTACAGCGGCCCCTCCGGCAGCGCGTCGGGCCGAACCGATCTGTTCGGCGTCGCCCTGCACGAGATCGGTCACGCGCTCGGCCTCAGCAGCGCCAACACCGCATTCGTGGCCGAGCGCGGTGACAACGACGTCGACGTCACCTCGCCGCGGCCCTTCCCGGGCTCGGCGATCCCGCTGAACTCGTCGAGCGCGCACACCGCGATCAGCACCTCGCTGATGTGGCCGTCCGTGTCCTCGGGCGTGCGCAAGATCCCCTCCGCGGCCGACATGCTCGCCAACGCGCAGATCAGCCAGATGACCGGGATCAACTACGTCTCGTTCGCCGGCTGCTCGCGCTACATCGCCGGATCGAGCGGCAGCTCGGGTAGCGGCAACTCGATCCCGTTCGGCACCGTGTCGCCGAGCTCGATCACCACGACCTTCGCCAACAACAACGGCCTCGGGGTCGGCAGCGCCATGTTCTTCGACGCCATCGCCGGCGCTTCGTCGCATGTCTATCTGCACGCCATCGCGCTGAACACCGACGTCGCCTCGGGCACGCCGATCCAGGCCGACATCTACCTGCGCACCGGCACCCACGTCGGCAACGAGACGAGCACGGCGGGCTGGACGTTGTGGACGACGGCCAAGGGCACTTCCGCCGGCACCGGCGGCCAGAGCCTGATGCGGTTCAACAACGGCGTCTACCTGGCATCGGGTCTGACCCACGGCGTCGCCGTCGTCTCGCGCGACTACGACAACAACTACACCAACGGCTCCAACGTCTACAGCAACGCCGACATCACGATCAACACCGGCCGCTCGCAATCGATCCCGTTCTCGAGCGCTCCGATCCCCGACCGCTCGATCAACATGCGGCTCTACTACCAGCGCGACAGCGGCACCTGGAGCAACCAGAAGTACCAGACCATCCTGCGCTGTCAGGAGCTCGGCGGGCCCGGCACGATCACCGGACTGGCGTTCAACTCCAGGGGCACCGGCACGCACTACAACCGCTGGCTGCGCATCCGCATGACGCACAAGCCGGCCGGCTACAACCTGTCGACCAACTTCAACACCAACATCTCGGGCTACACCACGGTCCTGGACGAGTTCGACCACTCATGGGAGGTCAACGCCAGCGGCTGGAACGAGATCGGCCTGGAGAACGGATTCGCCTACAACGGCAACCAGGACGTCGTCGTCGAGATCTACGCCCGCGGCAACCACACCAGCGTCGGCACGGTCGGCACCTTCAACCGCGACGAGAACATCAACACACCGCGCGCCTACGCCTACGGCTTCCCGTGGAGCGCGGAGCCGGCGACGACCGCGGATCCCGGCTTGATCGGCGGCGGCCGCAGCAACCACGGCACCAAGATCCGGGTCGAATTCGAGTGCGCCAACGTCGGTGACTTCGGCACCTCGTGCACGACCGCGTTCGCGGATGCCGTCAGCACCCCGGTCGCCGGCACGTCGTACACGTTCCACATCCACGGCGGCCCGCCGAGCAGCGGGGCCTTCGCCATCCTCGGCTTCTCGGTCACACCGCAGCAGCAGCGCGAGCTGAGCACGTCGGGCTTCAACGGCTGCTACGCCTGGATCCCGACCGTGGCGACGTCGTTCAAGCCGCTCAGCGCCGCCGGCTTCGCGGCCCACACGGTGAGCGTGCCGAACACGACGGCCTTCGACGGCACGAAGATCTACTGCTACTGGGCCGCGCTCGATTCGAATGCGCCGGGCGGTCTGGCCATCACCAACTACGTGCGATCGGTCATCGGTCAGAGCAACCCGTAGCGGCCGCGCCGGCGACGCGGTGCAGGTCTCGAGGCGGGCCGTCGGACGATTCGGACCCCGCCTCGCACCGGCGCCGCGCCCTACTTCGCCAGCAGCTGCAGCCGCTCGCGCAGTCGCGCCAGCATCGGCGCGTGGTAGTCGCCGGCCTGCTCGCGCTCGTCGAGGAACGCCTTGGCCGCGTCGTCGTTGCCGAGGCAGCACAGCGCGAACGCGGCGCCGACGCGGACATCCATGACCTCGTTCGGGTCCCGCATGCGCTCGCCGAGCGCGGCGCGACTCGGTTCGTCGCCGAGCAGGCCGAGGGCCTGGGTGGCGGCGGCGCGCAGCTCGGTGTCGATCGAATCGAGCATCGGGCGCAGATAGGGCAGCGCGGCCTGCTCGCCGAGCTCGCCGAGCGCGCGCACCGCGACCGAGGCGGTCAGGGGGTCGGCGAGCAGCTTCAGCACCGCCGGCCCGACGTCCTTGGCGCAGGGGCCGAGTTCGGCCAGGACCTGCAGCGCCATCGTCCGCAGGTAGGACTCGCTGGCGCCGAGCGTGCGCTCGAGCAACGGCAGCCCGACCCGACCGGCGCGCGTCAACACGAAGCGGGCGTCGTCGATCGGCCGTAGCAGCGTGCTCTCGGTGGTGGCGAGGTGGGTCGCGATGCGGGCGTCGAGCTGTGGCCCGCTCGGCGGCGTCACGTCGGGACGGCCGCCGCGGCCGGTCTGCCGCCAGGTCTGCGACATCTCCCACATCGCCTGCCGCAGCTCGGCATAGGTCGGGCTCTCGTTCAGGGTGATGCCGCGTTCGGTGCAGATCTCGATGGCGCGCTGGCCGGCGATCTCCGCCGTGGGCGTGGCGGTCATCGCCGAATCGAGCCAGGCCAGGCCGGTGTCGTTGCCGAGACGTTGCAGGGCATCGGCGACCCAGACCACGGTCTCGGCGTCGTTCTCGTACTTGAGCCGCAGCAACAGTGGCAACAGCAGCACGGTCTGCCCGGTCCGACCGGCGAGCCAGGCGGCACGGCGGCGGGCGCCGAGGTCTTCGTGGCTGAGCGCCGGTTCGAGCGTGAACCACGCGTCCTGGTGCTCGAGCAACGAACGTTCGGCGCGCGTCCGGATGCGGGCCTCGACCTCGACGATGCCGAGGCTGATCTCGGTCAGCTCACGCAGCTCACGCTGGGCCGCCTCGTCGGGCTGCGGCATCGCCGCGGCGAGGTCCTTCAGCACCTTCAGGAACGGCTGCAGCTCCGGCGGCGGCAGCGTCGGGCCCTTCGGCTTCTCGGGTGCCGCCTCGCCGCAGGCGGCGAACAGCAACAACAGGCACGACATGGTTCGCGGGTTCATAGGTCGAGTCGGCGCTCTTCGAGCAGGGTGCTGAGCGGGCTGTCGTCGCCGCAGAACGGGGTCAATCGATACCACAGTCGCGCCTCGATGGCCTTGGCACTCGGCGGGATCGGCAGCCGCAGCGCCTTGGCTTCGTGCGCCGGCAGCTGGGTGTTCTCCTGCGATTTGGCGCCGGGCCCGACCGGTTCCGGGTCGTCGCGGTAGGGCTGGCGGGCGCGCCAGGCCAGTGTCCACGGCGACGGCTCGGCCGCCGCGTCGCCGTCGACGAAGCGGTACATGATGTCGACGGCGCGGTGGCGCTCCTCGGTCGGGAAGTTGTGGCCGGCGCCCTCGTTGGTCAGCGTCAACACGACCTCAGAGCCGTCGCGCGTGACCTCGAAGCGGCCGGCCTTCCTCAGCGTCGCGAGGTCGTGCGCGCCCGGGAAGACGTGGCCGCGGCCCATGCGCTCGCTCTTGTCGCCGCGTTTGCGCGCGACCTCGGGCATGTGGCACGACGAGCAGTCGATGCCCTGTCTGGCGTACGAACTCGCCCGCCACTGATCGGTGGTCCAGTGCTGGTTGTGGCACGATTCGCAGGTCTTGATGCCGAAGAAATCCTCGCTGCGCCGCGGTGCGCACGGCACCTCCGGGCGATCGTTGCGGCCGAGGATGCCGCCGTCGGGAGCCAGGTGGCAGCTGATGCAGCTGACGCCTTCGTCGAAGTGGGTCCGGCGCGGCAGCGTGCGGTTGCCGAAGCCGGTGACCGCGAGCGGGCGCGGCAGGTGGCAGTCCATGCACTCCTCCTTGCGGAAGTCCTCGCTGAGCTTCTTCACCTCCGGGTTGGTGAACGCGATCTGGTGATGCGAACCGAGCCATTCGTCGTAGACCGCCTCGTGGCACTTCTTGCACTGCACCGCCGACTCCCAACGTACGGCGTTGGCGCGGGTGGTCGGCTTCTCGCCGGACAACGCGAGGAAGGCGATGGCGCCGCCGAACGCGGCGAGCAAGGCGATCGCGAGCGCGAGTCGGAGTGGGAAGCTCATCGTGACGCCTCCGTCGGCGGTTCGGGCTGCCAGGGCAGCAGTCGCGCGGGGTGGCGCAGGCTCAGGGTCGCGGTGGCGCCGACCGGCAGGGCTGCCGCGCTGTGGGCGAGCACGATCTGATCGCCGAGGGCGATGCGGTTCTGGCAGCCGTCGGTGCCCGGCAGCGAGGCCAGCACCTGACCGGTGGGGTGGCCGTCACCGGCGGGCTGGCCGTTGCCCGACACCGCGGTGGCATCGCCCGGCATCAGCACCAGGCGCAGTTCGCTGCCGCTGCCGGCGGGACGCGGCATGCGACCGAACACCGTGTCGATGGCGTCGCCGTCGGCCCGGGTCGGCAGGCAGGCGGCGGCAGCGAGGAAGGCGGCAGTGAACGCGCAACGCGGCGCGGCGAGCAGATCGCGCGCCGGTCCGGCTTCGACGATGCTGCCGTCGTGCAACACGACGAGGTCGGTCGCCAGCGCCAGCGCCTCGTCGCGATCGTGGGTGACGAGGATCGTCGTCAGGCCGCGTTCGTCGGCGAGGGTCCGCACCAGCAGCACCAGCGCGTCGCGCTGGTGGACGTCAACGCTGCGCAGCGGCTCGTCGAGCAGCAGCACCGATGGCTCGGGGGCGAGGGCGCGGACGAGGCCGAGACGCTGGGCTTCGCCGCCCGACATGCGGGCCGGCTTGCGCTCGGCGAGGTGGCCGATGCCGGCGCGCTGCAGCAGGGCGCGGGCACGGTCGGGTGACATCGTCGGCGCGGCGAAGGTCAGGTGCTGCAGCGCCGTCAGGTGCGGCCACAGCGCGCCTTCCTGGAAGACGAGGCCTAGGTCGCGGCGATCGGGCGGCGCGTGATGGCCGTCGCCGGCGACCTGATCGTCGCCGACCCGGATCGTGCCGCCGGTGATGTGATCGAGGCCGGCGAGGCAACGCAGCAGCGTCGTCTTGCCCGAGCCGGAGGGGCCGACGATGGCGAGCCTGCCGCCGCCGGATATGCCGAACGACAGCGGGCCCAGCGCGAACGCGCCGCGCCGGCAACGGAGATCTGAGACTTCGACAGGTAGGGTCACGACGGTGCCATCAGGACAGGGATCTCAGCCTACGGCCGACGAGCAGGGAAGGAAGCAGCGGCAACAGGACCGCGATGCAGAGGGTGAGCAAGGCGATGACGCCGCTCCAGTCCTCGTGCTGGAAGTGGACCGCGCTGGCCAGCCGGCGCACCGCGGTCGCGTTCGCGGCCGGCAACACGACGGCGAGGTCGAGTTCGCGCAGCGCGAGCACGAAGACCAGCACGAACGCCGACCAGACGCCGGGCAGCAGCGGCGGCAGGTGGAGGCGCAGCGTGCGGGCGATGGCCGAGCGTCGAACGAAGGCGCCGGCCTCTTCGGCGGCGAGCGATTGTCGGCGGACGAGCCCGGCCAGCGGCAGCGCGGCGAACGGCAGCAGGCGCGCGGCGTAGCCGCACAGGGCGAAACCCCAACCCGAATAGAAGTCGCCGCCGAAGCTGCGCAGCAGGGTGCTGTCGTGGTAGGCGTGGACGAGTCCGATGCCGAGCAGGATCGCGGGCAATGCCGCCGGCAGCGCCGTCACCAGGTCGAGCCAGGCCCAGCGGCGGGCCGCATGGCGGGCCAGCGGCAGCGCCAACAGCACGACCAACGCGGCGGTGCCGAGCGCGAGCCACGTCGAGTGCAGCAGATCGGGCAGGCCCTGGTCGACCGCCTTCTGGAAGCTGCGGCGGGCGAAGTCGATCGACATCGGTTCGTTGCGTTGCGCCGATCCCAGCGCCCAGCGGGCCATGATCAGCACCGGCATGCCGATGCCGGCGCCGAGGTAGGCGATCGGCGCCAACAACGCCGGCCAGCGCCACCGCTTGCCGAGCGGCCGCAGCGGCAACGGCGTCCTGGTGCCGCGGTCCGGCGCCTCGGCGCGCAGCCGCAGCGCCAGCCACAGCATGCCGCCGAGACCGGCGACGAACGGCAAGGCGGCGGTGATCGGGCTCTGCAGATCGGCGAACGTGGTGCCGACGGCGCGTCGCGTCCAGCGGCTGAAGATGCCCTCCGAGTAGGTGTGCCAGGTCTTGCCCTTCACGGTCAGGAACTCGGGCACGCCGTGGTCGGCGAGCGTGAACAGTAGCGCCAGCAGGCAGCCGGCGATCAGCTCGGGCGCGATCGAGCGCAACAGCGACAGCTCGGCGCGGGCGCGGCCGCGCAGCAACCAGGCGGCCTCGTAGGCGCGGCCGTCGGCGGCGCGCAGGCCGCGCGCGGTGAGCACGGCGACGAACGGGGCGTGGCAGGTTCCGAGCAACAGCGCACAGGGCCAGAAACCCGACGCGTCGGCGAGGTCGGCGAAGCCCATCGCGACGAAGATCGGCGGCACGACGAGCGGGGCTATGCCGAGCGGGCCGAGCCACGCGCCGCCGGGCAGGTCGCGGCCCGTGGTGAGCCAGGCGTGACCGCCACCGAGCAGCAACGAGATCGTCGTCGCCGCGAGCCCGAGCTGCATCGAGGCGAACAGCTGTGCCCACAGGTGGGTGTCGTCGCGCAGCGCGGCCCAGGCCTCGAGCGTGAAGCCGTCGGGCGAGATCACCGTCGCCAACGCCAGGGTGCCGAGCGGCAACAGCACGAACAGCGCGACGAACAGCAGCGCGAGCGCGAGTGGCAGGCCTGACAGCCAGCGACCGCCGCGGCCGTTCATCTGCCGAACCGCTTGCCGAAGTGCTGGCTGCAGCGGGCGATGTTGTCACCGGTCCACTGCACGTCCCAATCCATCTCGCGGAAGGCGCCGACCGCCTTGATCGCCGGATCGGCGGGACCCTTGACCGAGGGGCGCAGCGGGATCTGGGCGCTGTCGGCGGCGGCGAGCAGCGCTTCGGTCTGTTGCGACACGATCTTGTCGATCAGCCGTTTGCCGTTCTCGGTGGCGGGGCCGCCCTTGATCAGGCACACCGAGTTCGGGATCAACATGGTGCCGATCTCGCCCTCGCCCTGGTCGGGGAACACGCAGGCGACCGGGAAGCCCTTGGTCTTGGCGACGTGGTAGTCGTCGGTGTCGGTGAAGGCGAAGGCGAGCTTGCCGTCGCGGACCTCGCGCATGGTGGCGCCGTTGCTCGGCAGGAACTTGACGTCGTTCTCCTGCATCGCGGTGATGTAGTCGTCGAGTCCCTGGTCGCCGAGGATCTTGCTCAACGCGGTGAAGTGCGTCAGCGTGGTGCCGAGCAGCGGCATGGCGATGGCGCAGCGGCCCTTCCACTTCGGGTCGGTCAGGTCCTTGTAGCTGCTCGGCCAGTCCTTGCGGTCGGGCAGCAGCTCGGTGTTGACGATCAGGATGCGGGCGCGGGCGGCGAAGCCGATCCAGCGTCCTTCCGGGTCGCAGAAGCGCAGAGGCAGACCCTCGGCTGCCGGCGACCGGTAGGGCTCGAGCAGACCCTCGCTGGCGAGGTGGGCGGTGTTGGCGATCTCGTTGTTCCAGAACACAGAGCAGCGCGGCGCGTTGCGTTCCTCCTTGATTCGGCTGACGTGGCCGATGGTCTTCGACGATTCGCTGTCGTGCTTCTGGTTGACGGTGATGCCGAGCTCGCTGGCGAAGCGATCGAGCAGCGGAGCGCTGAACTCCTGATCGAGCGCGACGTAGATCGTCGGGCTCGACTCGCCGCCGGTGCCGACCGGGGCATCGGTCGAAGCCTCGGCGCCGCAGGCCGCGAACAGGAACAGGGCAGGCAGGACGAGGGCACAGTGGTGGTAGGACATCGGTCGGATGTATGACTCGAGGAGGAGATGGGGGCGAGCGGCCGCGTCGGCCTCTCAGCGGTCGCGGTAGTCGGCGTGGCAGGCCTTGCATGCCTGCTTGACCGCGGCGTAGCGCTGGTTCGCGGTGACTATGTCACGGCCGCGGACGGCGGCGTCGAGCTCGCGGGCGTTGCCGATCACGGCCTGCAGCTGATCCTGGTAGTGCCGCGGCAATCGCTGGCTCTCCGGGTCGTCGAGCAGCTGGCTGAACAGACCCAGCATGCGCTTGGTCTCGTTGGCCGGCACCAGGTCCGGATGATCCTTCGTGGCTTCCCAGTCGGCGCCGTTGGCGGCCTTGACGTTGTCGAAGACGACATCGAGCTCACTCATGGTGGCGACCAGGCCGGTGACCCGGGCCACCTTCGGCAGCGAGTTGGGGTCGACCTTCAGATCGGCGGCCTCGAGCCGGGTGCATTCCTGCAGCGATTGCCACAGGCCGGGGTAGTTCGGCGAGGTACCCGACACCTTCATGCGGGCGTCGGCCTCGGCCGCGGTGAGCTTGCCGGCGGTGACCATCGCCGTGGCCAGTCCCGCCGCGCTGCGATGCTTGCCGTGGTGGCAGTGCATGTAGATCGGCCCCTCACAGCTCGTGATCGCCTGCGCCAGTTCGCGGCGACGGCTCTCCGAGACGCCGCTGTACGAGAACGGCAGGTGGACGTATTGCAGGCCGAGCGACTCCGCGGTGGCGACGTCCGGCGTGGCGCCGTCGACCGAGATCACCGTCTTCACACCCATCGCTGCCAAGGTGGCGAGACCTTCGTGACCTTCCGGGACACCGCCGCAGAACAGGCCCTCTCCGTAGGCGACGACGTTGTGCAGCCCGGCGAGGTTGACCGGCTGCACGGCCTCCACGGTCGGCGGCGAGATCCTGATGCCGCTGGTCGTGGTGTCGAAACCCGAGCAGGCGACGACGAGGCAGGAGGTCAGGACGAACCAGGGCCGGCGAGATGGTCGCATCGCATTCATCGTGTCAGTCGTGTGAGCAAGAGGTGTGCCGTGGTCGTCGAGGTCACTTGGTCGGCGGTTCGTCATCGCTGTGGCGCCCGGCCTCACGCGCCGCCTCGACGTCGCATTCGAGTTCCCGCAGCCGGCGGTGCAGGTGTCCGCGCGAGATGCTGGCCTGACGGGCCGCCTCGGTGATGCTGCCGCCGCAACGCATCAGCAGGTTGGTGAAGTAGATCCGGTCGAAGCGGCGGCGGGCGGCGTCGTAGTTGTCGTCACCTTGGCGTGACGCTTCGGCATCCGGGCCGCGGATCTCGGGTGGCAGATCGGCGACGCCGAGCGTCGCCCGCTGACCCGAGAGTGCGACCATGCGTTCGACCGCGTTCTCGAGTTCACGGACGTTGCCGGGCCAGTTGTAGGCCGTCATCGCGCCGAGCGCCTCGGGGGTCAGCGTGCGCAGCTCCTGGCCGGGTCGGCACAGCCGCTCGAGGCTCTGCGCCGCCAGCAACGGCACGTCCTCGCGACGCTCGCGCAGCGGCGCCACGCACAGGCTGACGACGTCGAGGCTCCACATCAACTCCTCGCGGAAGCGGCCCTCGCGGATCCGCTGCTGCAGATCCTGATTGGTGGCGGCGACGATGCGAACGTCGACCCGGACCAATTCCTGGCCGCCGAGCGGCATGAACTCACGACGCTGCAGGAAGTGCTCGATCTTGGCCTGCGCGGCGAGGCTCATGTCGGCGATCTCGTCGAGGAACAACGTGCCGCGATGGGCGCGCAGCAGGAGCCCGTGCTTCTGCCGCTGGGCGCCGGTGAAGGCGCCGGCCTCGTGGCCGAACAGCTCGCTCTCGACGAGCGTGTCGGGAATGGTGGCGCAGTTGAGCGCGACGAACGGCTCCTCGCGACGGTCGGAGCACAGGTGCAGCGCCTTGGCGACGAGGCCCTTGCCGGTGCCCGACTCGCCGGTCAACAGCACGGTCGCGCCGGAGTGGGCCAGCAGCTCGACCTGCTGCAGGACGTCGCGCATCGCCGGGCTCTGCGCGATGATGCCGGTGGCGTGGCCCGGCTCGCCGAGCAGGCTGCGCAGCTGTCGGACCTCGCGATGGGCGGCGCGCTGACCGAGTGCGCGCCGCAGTCGCAGCTCGAGCTCGTCGATGGCGAACGGCTTGGTGACGAAGTCGGCGGCGCCGAGGTGCATCGCCTCGACCGCGGTGGCGACGGTGCCGTGGGCGGTCATCAGCACGACGATCGCTTCGGGATCCTGGCTGCGGATGCGCGACAGCACCTGGATGCCGTCGAGATGCGGCATCTTCAGATCGAGCACCGCGACGTCGTAGGGCTGTTGATGCCAGCGCTGCACCGCGGCGTCGCCGTCGCCGACCGCGTCGGCGGCGTAGCCGAGCCGTGACAGCCCGCTGCGGACGAA
>JAGQRA010000003.1 GCA_020425885.1 Planctomycetota bacterium
AGCCAGGGATCGATCTCGGTGGCCGGGCCGAGCCAGTTACGGTCGGCGTTGTTGCCGGCGCCGTAAGTGTCCGAGCAGTTGATGCCCATCACCGAACCCGTGCCCGGGTTGATGCAGGAACCGCAGCTGCCGTTGGAGTTCGTCGAGGTGAAGGCGTGCTTGCAGTACGACCGATCGCTGATCTGCTCCATGCGGTCGTTGCTGAGGCGCGTGATGATGAAGCCGAACTTCGGGTGGTTCGGCTGCATCGCGGCCTGCCACGGAATGGTCACCGACCCCGGATTGCACATCGTATTGCGCATCGCCATGCCGACCTCGGTATTGGCACCGCTGCCGCGAGTGCCGTAGAAGGTCAGGTTGTCGACGATGGTGAGCCGACCATCGAGACCGGGCACGACATTCGATTGGGCCGAGGCGAAGCCGACGAGGGTCGGCACGAGAGCGAGCAGGGCAATACGGCGCATGCGTCCTCTGAGACGTGGGGCGGAAAGGCTCCGGCATCCGCCGGAGGCGATGGAGGCCCGACACTCTAGCCCGTCTTTCGGGATCGGCAATCGGGCAGGTCATCTTTGCCCGCCGGCGCGAGCGCCCCACCGCAGAGCTTGCCACTACAATGGTCGGTACCAATGAACACTCACCACGGCCTGCACTTCCTCGTCTTGCTGCCCACGGTGCTCGGTACCGCCTCGGCCCAGTCGCCTGCCTACGCCCAGGCGTACGTGCTGGCTGCAGGGTCCACCCCGACCGTGACGATCGCGATCGATCTCGCCACCACCGCGACCACGATCATGCCGCCGCAGGCGTCCGACGTGCTGCCGCCGCTCGCGATCGAACACGATCCGACCGACGGCTCCTTTCTGGTCGCGCTCGCCAATGGATCATCGACCCAGGTCATGCGACGGCATTACCAGCCCACGGTCACCGAGTCGCAGCTCGGCACGGTCCAGGGTCATGCCGTCGAGCTGCTCGTCGACCGCTTCGGTGACGTGATCGTCGTCACCGGTGGTGCCGCCGGTGCGATTCAGCGCCTGCCGCGCCACGGCGGCCCGGCGCAGCTGATCCGCAGCGCGCCATACGCCACCGCGGCCGGCGCCCCGCAGGTCATGCATTGGAACGCGATCGTCGGCACGTCGGGCTCGGCGGCACCGCTGCGCGACCCCGCGATCGCCGACCTCGACCTCGACGGCGGCAACTGGAACTGGGGCCCGTACACGTTCGCCGGCTTCACGCCGCGCGGCATCACCGGTCTGATCGACCTGCCGACGGGAGTCCCGCGTCAGCTCCTGGCCCACGACGATGGTTCGCTGTCGGTCTACACCTGGGCGATCCCGGGCAATCCGAT
The DNA here is from genome assembly GCA_020425885.1 of Planctomycetota bacterium. The sequence continues at coordinate 1,343 of JAGQRA010000003.1, forward strand.
CCCGTTGCTCGTGGCTCCCGTGCTGCCCGCCGGCGGCATCGCGGCGATGAAGTCACACGACTCGTTCGATGGCTTCGTGCTCGGCGGTGCCGCCAATCCGTACTTCTATTGGTTCGATCCGATGAACGCCCTCGGCGGCACGATCAGCCTCTCCACCATCGCCGGCCCGCTGCCCGGCACCCCGATCGACTACACCGTGGTGCCGCAACCGCAGGCCGGCGTGATCGGCTTCGGCCGCCCCTGTGGCATTGCCGCCGAGCTCCGCATCGGCACCGCCTTCGGCGCCGGCCCGGTCCGTGGCAACGCCAGCTTCGGCCTCGTGGTCCGCCAGGCGCTGCCGTTGCTGCCGGCCTGGCTGGTGATGGGCTTCACCGAGAATCGGCTGACCCTGCCCACCGGCTGCAGGCTCGAGGTCGCAAGCGATGCGATCGTCGCCCGCTGGACCGACGCCAATGGCGACGCGACGCAGACGATACCGATCCCCAATTCACCGTGGTTGCTCGGCGTCCGCTTCTTCGGCCAGTGGCTGCAGCTCGACGGCGGGGCGCCGTTCATGACCAGCGATACGGCTGCGGTCACGATCGGTTGAACTGGCTTGAACCCCGCGCCCGCGAGCCGTTGAGTGCGCAGCATGTTCCTGGCTCGCCATGCCGCCGGCTGCGCCGCGGCCCTCGTCCTCGCCGTCATTCCGGCCCAGACCCGACTGCTGCGCTTCCCGGACATCCACCGCGAGCGCGTCGTGTTCACCTACGGCGGCGATCTGTGGCTGGCACCGCTGGTCGGCGGCGACGCCACCCGGTTGACCTCCGCTGCCGGCGTCGAGCTGTTCGCGAAGTTCTCGCCCGATGGCGAGTGGATCGCTACACTCTTTCCCTGAGCGACGAGGCAGTTGCCCTTCTCAGTTATGCCTCGACCAAACTGCGTTCTGCAGAGCTGCAGGTCGAAC
>JAGQRA010000193.1 GCA_020425885.1 Planctomycetota bacterium
CGCTGAGCCAGATGGTTGATCGGCTGCCGAGCGATGGCGTGCCGGTCAGACCAAGGAGGGGTGAAGTGGCCGTCGATGAGGGGCAGCTCTCACCGAGCAGCAGCATCCCGGCGTAGTCGACACAGATGCGCATTGCCGGCACCGTGCCGACACCGCTCGACAGGCTCGGCAGCGTCGTACTCCAGCTGCTGGTCCGTTGCTCGCCGAAGGAACTCAGCGCCATGTAGCTGAAGTGACCGCCCAAGCCGAATTCCTCGCCACCGACCTGGACGGTCTCGATCAGCAGGTTGCCCAGCGCCGGTGAGTACTGGAAGGGCTGTTGCAGGCCGATCGGCACCCAGGCCGGGCCGACGCCCTGGAACAGGACATAGTCGTCGGCGACCAGCACGTCCTGCAGCGGCGAGGTGATGTTGACGGCGAAGGCCACGTCCAACGAACTCCGGGTGGTGTGCCCCATGCGGACGACGAGCCGCGGGACACGCATCGAACGCCAGCCGACCTTGACCGCGACGCTGATGTCCCGGATGAGGTGCGGCACGTTGGCGAAGGCCGCGGCCGGGATCAGGATCTGCTTGCGATAGTAGGCCGACTGCGTGGTCGGGGGCCCTGGGGCGAGCAGCTCTGAGCCAACCGAGGTGCCACCGTTCCCCGGATCGGTGGATCCGGTGTAGGTGCAGATCTGGGCAAGCAGCGGTGTGGCACTGAGAAGTGCGGTCAGGGTGATGCGGAACATGGGTCTCCTCGAGGTGAACGGTTTCATGCTACGCGGTCTCGCCGACAGCGAGCCAGCCATCGAGTGAGCCGTCGGGAGTCCTGCTTCGAGACCGGAGAGAGTGTTCGCCGCGCGGTGTCGCGGCTCCGACGCCGATGCGCTCGACCCGCAGGTCCAGCGGCGCCACTGCGGCACCCCCGACCTCGCGTTCCCGGCCGGATCGCGCGACGCTTCAGCCGTGCGTCGCGGTGGAAGTCGCGGCCCCACGGTGATCTGCGAGCCGAATCGACGACCTGCTGCGATCGCGCCGCGAACGCCGATCGTCCGCCGCGCGCAGGTGGTTTCCCTGACCATGGTCCGCCGGGCAGCGCTTCCGGCGAAAGGTATCTCGGCACGACAACCGCCAGAACCGCGGAAGTTGAGCCAAATAGGGGCTTGCCGAACGCCACTTGTCGGCAATCCTTCTGGGATGTCCATGCACCTCGTCCGTGCCACCAGTGTCGTCTGCCTGTGCGCCCTCGCCAGCGCCCAGGCCCCGGGCCTCAGGCTGTTCCAGGCCATCGGCAACGAGTTGACCTCGCTCGTCGACACCTCCGGCAACATCGTTCACACCTGGCCGAACGGCGGCAACCTCACCGCCCACCTGCTGCCCGACGGCTCGCTGCTGCGCGGCGTGCAGACCGGAGCGATCGTCGTGCCGGGCGCGACCGGCCGCCTCGAGCGCCTCGCCTACGACGGCACGTTGCTCTGGAGCTACACCATCGGTGGCCCGTTCAGCTACATGCATCACGACATCGAGCCGATGCCGAACGGCAATGTCCTCGTCATCGCCTGGGATCGCTACGCCTACGCCGACGCCATCGCCAACGGCCGCGATCCGGCGCTGATCACGAGCGCCGACTGGTTGCCCGATTCGATCCTCGAGATCCAGCCGACCGGCCCGACGACCGCGAACATCGTCTGGGAATGGCACATGATGGATCACGTCATCCAGGACTTCGACAACACCAAGGCGAACTACGGCCCCGTCGCCAGTCACCCCGAACTGCTCGACATCAACTATCCCGCCGAGATCCTGACCGACGGCGACTGGAATCACTTCAACGGCCTCGACTACGACCCGGTCAACGACTGGATCGTGTTCAGCGCCCGGCCGATGAGCGAGATCTACATCATCGATCACTCGACGACGACCGCCGAGGCCGCCGGCCACACCGGCGGCACCCACGGCAAGGGTGGCGACTTCCTGTGGCGCTGGGGCAACCCCGCAGCCTATCGCTCGACCCCGGTGCTCAACCACCAACTCACCCACCAGCACGATCCCCGCTTCGTGCCGCCGGGCTATCCGGGTGCAGGCCACGTCACGGTGTTCGACAACGAGTATCTGCCCGCGCAATCGGCGGCGGTCGAGATCACGCTGCCGATCGACATCAACGGCCACCTCGTGCTCGACCCGAGCGGACAATTCGGTCCGGCCGCCGCCCAGGTCATCTATACCGACCCGGGCTTCGTCTCGTTGTTCGTCTCCAGCGTCGAGCGGATGCCGAACGGCAACACGCTGATCTGCAGCGGCCTGCAGAACACCCTGTTCGAGGTCGATTCGAACGGCACGGCGCTGTGGGCCTACAACCACCCGACGTCGACGATGATCTTCCAGGCCCACTACGTCGAGCGTTCGCTATGGAACGATACCGACATGCTGTCGGCCGGCGGCGGACAGGTCGACTTCGATCATCTCACCGGCTCGTCGTTCGGCGGCGAGTTCTATCTGCTGCTCGGCTCCATCTCCGGCACCTCGCCGGGCACGACCCTCGGCAGCGTCACGCTGCCGCTCAACCAGGACTACCTGACCTTCGCCATGGCCACGCTGTTCAACACCGGCGTGTTCAGCCACACCATCGGCACGCTGGGCACCAACGGCGACGCCGCCTCGTCGATCATCGTCGGCCCCGGCTACGTCCCGCAGGCCCTGGTCGGCACCGACATGCACTTCGCGCACGTGATCTTCAACCACTCGTTGGCGATCGTGCGGGCCAGCAACGCGGTCAAGGTCACGATCACGCCGTGAGCCGGAGGCTGCCGGCACCGCCGGCATGACCTCGCAGCGAACCCGGACCTCGGTTGCCCGGGGGACCGCTGTCGCCTTTGATCTCGCGAGAGGGCACGATGGCCCGCCCCCGGTGATCGATGCCGGCGCCAGCAACC
>JAGQRA010000194.1 GCA_020425885.1 Planctomycetota bacterium
CAGAACACACTGTCGGTTACGGTTGCACATTCGAGAGGAGTCGCTTTGGCTTCCTGTTGGCTTCGCAACCTCAGGTACGCCCGAGCCTCCTCTCGAAATTCACCCGGCTCGTGAATAGTCCGGGTTAGCTGGCCGGGTCGGCGCCGATCCTGCGCCTCCGTGGCCATGTCCCGCATCATGACCTTGTCGTTCGGCGTCATCGGCTACGCCGTGTTCCTGGCCACCTTCCTCTACCTCACAGGCTTCGTCACCGGCTTCTTCGTGCCGGTCGCGCTCGATACCGGCGCCGCCGACGCTGCGACCCCGACGGCGTTGCTGATCGATCTCGGCTTGATCGCGCTGTTCGGCCTGCAGCACGCCGTCATGGCCCGCGCCGGCTTCAAGCAATGGCTGGCCCGGTTCGTGCCGGCATCGATCGAGCGCACCATCTTCATGCTCGCGACCTGCGGCGTGCTCGCGCTCATGTTCGCGCAATGGCGGGCGCTGCCGACCGTGCTCTGGTCGTTGCAGGGTACCGCGGCGGCGATCGTGTACGCCGTCGCCTTCGCCGGCTGGGTAGTGGTCCTGTTCAGCACCTTCCTGATCGATCACTTCGACCTGTTCGGCCTCCGCCAGACCTGGCTCGCGTTCCGCGGGCAGCCCTACAGCCAGCGACCGTTCGTCGAGCACAGCCTCTATCGCGTCGTGCGACATCCGCTGATGCTCGGCTTCCTGGTCGCCTTCTGGGCGGCGCCGGTGATGACGCTGGGCCACCTCGTGTTCGCCGGCGGCTTCACGGTCTACATCGTGGCCGCCCTGTTCATCGAGGAGCGGTCGCTGGTCGCGCTGCACGGCAACGCCTACCGCGAGTACCAGCGGCGGGTGCCGAAGCTGTTGCCGTGGGGCCGTGCTGCGGCATAGGCCGCTCAGCACGAGATCGTGAACTGCTTCGACGCGGTCGTCGTGAAGCAGCCGCCGGTCAGGCACGCCCACTGCATGCAGAAGGTGTAGGTGCCGACGCACGGCGGCAGCGACAGACTCCAGCTTGCCGTCGAGCCGAGCGCGGTGGGCGGCAGCACCATCATCGGATTGCAGTCGAAGCACGCACCCGGGGCACAGAACGGCGCGCCCTGCATCACCGTCGGCGACATCGGCATGCCGATGAAGACGATCGCCATCGAATTGGCGCACGGCAGGTGCGACCAGGTCGCCGTGGTCGGTGGATGGATCACGTCGGGGCCGGTGATCGGGCCGGTGCCGGTGCATTTGAGGCTGACGGTGTCGAGGCCGAGGTCGGCGCGGCCGCCCTGGCCGTGGGCCTCGAACGTCAGCGCCTGCACGGCCGCGGTCGGGGTGAAGTCGATCGCCTGTGGCTGCCACGATGTCGATTGCGCCGGCAGCGGAATGGTCATCGTCGCGGAGTCGAAGGCCTGATTGCCGAACGTGACCTGCCAGTAGCCGTCGGCGGTGGCCCAGGTCGGATGCGCGATCGCCTGCTCGAAGCAGATCGAGTAGCCGACACCCGGCACCAGGCCGGGGACGATCTGCCTTATCGATTCGATGAACGTGCCGCCGACGGCATGGACGAACGGGCCCCCGCCGGCGCTCGGCTGCCAGGCGAAGCCGGCGAACGTGGTCGTCGCGTCGAACAGATCGGCCGATCCGAACACCGGGATCCACGCCGCCGGGATCACCCCGTTGAAGGAGTTGTAGGCGGCGCTGCCGTTCATGTCGCCGTTCGCGATCTGGGCCGGCGCGGCGACGAACAGGGTGAGCGCGACCGCCGTGGGGCGGGCGCAACGGGCGATGGACTCGATCATGACTTTGACTCCCGTCGAAGGGTCGAAGAGCGGTGCCGAAGCGGCACCACCTGGGAGATGGCCCGGGCCGCCGCCGAGCGGACGAGAAAAGGCGCGGTGCTCAGGATCGCGGGCGGTCGCCGACCACGGCGCCGCGGATCAGCTCGCGCAGGCGCGCCGGCGCGGTCGCGGTGGTCTTGCAGACGAAGCCACCCTTGTGCGCGAAGTGGACGTCGGGCTCGCCATCGAGCTGCGAGAAGTCCAGGCGCGGATCGTCCTCGTAGCGGCTGATGCCGTAGCCCGGACCGCGCCGGTCGGGATAGACCATGGCGCCGATCGTCCGCTCGAGGCCGGCGGCGCGGATGTAGCGGGCGATGCTGCCGGAGGGCTCGTCGGGCACGGCCTCGCCGCGCGGCAGGAAGATCGTCTCGATGACCTCGGCGCCGACGTCGACCGACCACCGTTCGCACTCCCTGCCGACCAGATCGATGCCGTCGCGGACCATGCGCAGGAAGCCGAGCAGGTCGTCGCCGACGAACCGCATGTACTCGTAGAGGGTCTCCCCGGGTGCGTGCTCCGGTCGGGCGGCGAAGCGGCGCAACAGGGTGGCGTCGATCGGCGAGTTGAGCTGCGAGATCGCGCGCCTCGGCACGCCGAGCCACGCGGCCGCCTGGTTCGGGCCGCGCGAGTCCAGCCATTCGGCCGGCTCGAGCCAATCGCAGAACTGCATCGCGTCGCGGTAGAGCCCGAGCGCGTCGAGGACCAGGCTCAGCGCGCAGGTCGGTGGGTGTTCCCTCGGGAAGTGGTGATGGTCGAAGTTGTTCAGCGCGGGGTCGTGGGCGCCGCCGACGTCGACGGTCGCCACGGTGGCGTCTGCCAGCTCCGCCGCGGTCGGCTCGCGTCGCACGACCGGGCAGCCGTGCTTCGCGACCAGCACGCAGCAGGCGAGCAGGTCGTCCTTGTGAGCGCCGCCGGGGTGGGTGACGATTCTCCGGATCACCGGCATGGGTTGGTCGGCGTGCCGCGGCCTCGGCTGGCCTGGCCTGGTGTCAGACATAGGTCATGCCCATCGCCGCGCGCACCCGTTCGATCGTCGCCTCGGCCTCGGCGTTGGCGCGCTCGATGCCGCGGCGCAGCACCGTGGCGACGTAGCCGGGATCGCGCGCCAGCTCGGCGCGACGCGCCCGCAACGGCGCCAGGTGCTCGTTCAGCGCCTCGGTCAGCACGGCCTTGAGTCGGCCCGAGCCGCCGTCACCGATGTCGGCGGCGATCGCCTCGGGAGCCTGGCCCGTGCACAGCGATGCGATGCGCAGCAGGTTGGCGACCTCGGGGCGGGCGTCGGGCTCGTAGGTGATGTTGCGGTCGCTGTCGGTCTTGGCACTCTTGAGGCTCTTCTTCGTCTCGTCGGCCGTCGCCTTCAGCAGGATCGCGTTGCCGCGGCTCTTGCTCATCTTCTGGCCGCCGTCGAGGCCGAGGATCACCGGCGCCTCCGACAGCAGCGCATCGGGCTCGGGGAACACCGCCGGCTCGGCCGGGAAGCGCTCGTGGAAGCGCCGCGCCAGCTTGCGGGTCAGCTCGAGGTGCGGCAGCTGGTCCTTGCCGACCGGCACGATGTTGCCGCGACAGAACAGGATGTCGGCGGCCTGATGCACCGGGTAGGTGTACATCAGCGCGTTGATCGTGCGCAGGCCGGCGGCGCGGATCTCCTCCTTGACCGTGGGATTGCGGTCGAGTTCGGGCATCGACACGAAGGTCAGGAACGGCAGCAGCAGCTGGTTGAGCGCCGGCACGTGCGAATGCGGGAACACGAAGGTGCGCCCGTTCTCCGGGTCGATGCCGGCGGCGAGGTAGTCGAGCACGATCTCGCGCACGTTGTCCCGGACGTTGTCGGCGGTGTCGCGGTCGGTCAGCACCTGGTAGTCGGCGATGACTACGAACGTGGTGACGCCGAGGTCCTGGATGCGGACGCGGTTTCGCAGCGAGCCGAAGAGATGGCCGATGTGGAGGCTGCCGGTCGGCCGGTCGCCGGTGAGCACACGGTAGCTCTGCGGGTTCTTCGGGATGTCCTGCCACAGCGCCTCGCTGCGGCGCACCGCCGCCTGGAACGTGCCCGACGCGATCTCCGTCTCGTCGCCGGGCGCGCCGGGTGCCGGTGATCCTGAGTCGGGGGAGCTGTGACCGTCGGTACTCATCGGCAGGCAGTATGCGCGCAGAGGCGGCCAGGTTGGAGGCTGTTGTTTCCGTGCCTGGCACCGATCCAACAGGTTGTTTCTGGTCCTGGCACCGATCCAACTGTCCGGAACTGCTGGCGCGCGGCGCTCCAGGTCGGCAGTCCCCGATTCTCCGCCTCCGGAGCTGCCATGATTCCGAACCCGAGACCTCGCCTGTTCCTCTTCCTCGTCTCTGCTCTCGCATCGCTCGCGATGGCCCAGAATGCTGAGCCGCTGGCGCTCGACCTGCCCGTCGTGCCGGTGCACACGCAGGCCGACGACGACGGCATCGCCTATGGCACCTGGGCCGCCGCACGATCGACGTGCGCTGGGGTGCGACCGCGCTCGCCGTGCGCACGGCGGGGCAGCCGCGCTGTTCCGACTACCGCGTCGAATACGAACTCGGCGACGGACCCGGCGACGTCGTCGAGGCCTACGACATCCGCGATGACGGGCTCGAACAGACCTTCGTGATCGGCGCGCGTCCGCAGGCGCTCGGCGACCTCGTGATCCGCGGCGCGGTGACGACGGGCTTGAACGCCGCGGCGGTGCCGGCATGGCATGGCGCGATCGTCTTCCGTGACGACACCGGCCGCGAGATCCTCAGCTACGGTGCCGCCACGGCCGTCGACGCGCAGGGTCGTCGCCGGGCGATGACCACCGCCTACGAAGACGGCGTCATCACGCTGTGCCTCGACGCCGCCTGGCTCGCCGAGGCCACGTTCCCGGTCGTCGTCGACCCTCTGATCGGCGTCTTCTTCTCGTTCCTGACCGCCAGGGTGGATGCGTTCGTGGCTTCCGCTTCCGAGCCACTGCATCATCCGACCCTGCTCATGACGACGAACCCCGAGTCCTTCGCGACACCGGAATTGCGCGCGATCGCCGTTCTCCGCTGCCCCGCGGTCGTGCACCATCAGGCGCCGCGCCAGAGCGGCCTCGGACGGGGTCCGAGCGGTGAGATCCGGGTGCATCAGTCGTTCCAGAACGGTCTCGCCGACCTCGACGGTTTCAGCCACATCTGGCTCTTGTTCTGGTGTCATCACGCGCGCGGTGCACCGCTGCGGGTGCAGCCGCCGCGCGACGCGCACAAGCGCGGGGTCTTCGCGACGCGGAGCCCGCAGCGCCCGAACCCGATCGGCATGTCCGTCGTCCGCCTGCTGGGCCGTGACCGCCGCATCCTGCGCATCGCGGATCACGATCTGCTCGACGGCACCCCGATCCTCGACATCAAGCCCTACCTGCCGTACTGCGACAGCATCCCCGACGCGACGACGGGCTACGTCGGGTCGCTGCCCGAGTCGGCGCCCGATCATCGCGCCTGGTGGCGCGACAAGGCGATCGATCCGCCTGCCTGCTACCGGCCGCTGTTGTCCGAGCTCCGACAATTCGGTGCGGTCCGCAACCGACCCGCGCGCTCTGTGACTGATCCGTTCCCGAATCCGACGAGTGAAGGTTAGGCTCCCTGCCAATGAACACCCTGTTGCGCACCTTGTTCCTCATCACGCTGGCGCTGGCCGCAGGCGCCTGCAAGTCCGCGGGTCGAACCACAGAGGTGTCGGCGCGTTCGGGCGAAGTCCTCTACTCGCGGGTCGGCATGCACTTCGAGGCCAACCGCGGCAGCTACGTCATGAGATCGACGAACCACGTCGAGCTCCCGAAGTACGTTCCGCCCGGCTCGAGGTTCACGGTCAGCGATATCGACCGCAAGGCCGTCACCCTGCAGGGTGACGACAACGCCACGTACGTGATCACCTACGTCCAGAACCACTCGATGATGCCGATGGCGGAGTGGATCGAGAAGTGGTTCGCGGCGAGTCCGGTCGAGTTACCCGCGGATCTGACCGCCGAGGAGCGGGACGCGATCGGCCAGGGGGTCTGCAGGGACGGCATGTCGCGGCGGGCCGTGTTCCTCGCGATCGGCTATCCGCCGAAGTCCCTCAACCCCTCGGATGAGGATGACACGTTGACCTACGAGGCGCGCCGCTTCGTGCGACGCCAGGTGGAGTTCGACGACCAGGGCCGTGTCGTGCGGTACGGGCGCTGATCCGCGGGATCGCGACTGACCGGCCCTGACAGCGCGGAGTAAGCAGCCGCGCGTTCGCGCGTTCGCGACGCGAACTCCGTCAGACGCGGAACGTGTTGACCAGGTCGCGGACGCGCGTCATCTGCTCGCCGAGGTGGACGGCGGCCAGCGAGACCCGCTCGGTGGTGGCGGCGTTGCGTTGCGCGCCCTGGTCGACCGATTGGATCGCCTGGCTGATCTGCGAGATGCTCTCGCTCTGCTCCTCGGAGGCCTGCGCGATCTGCACGAGCGCGCTCTCGACGTCGGTGTAGGCGGCGACGATGTCCCGCAGCTTGGAGTTGACCGTGGTCGCCAGTGCGGCGCCCCGCTCGGCGCGGTCGTTGGCGACCTGGATCATCTGCGCCGTGTCCTTGGCCGCCTTGGCGCTGCGCTGGGCGAGACCGCGCACCTCCTCGGCGACGACGGCGAAGCCCTTGCCGGCGTCGCCGGCGCGCGCCGCTTCGACGGCGGCGTTGAGCGCCAGCAGGTTGGTCTGGAAGGCGATGTCGTCGATGACCTTGATCACCGCGGCGACCTCGTTGCTGCTGGCCCGGATCGACGTCACCGCCTCTTCGAGCTGCTCGGTCTGGGTCGCACCCTCGCGCGCGGCGCGGGTCGCGGCCTGGCTGTGGGTGCCGACCATGCCGGCCTGCTCCGAGGAGCTGGCGCAGGTGTCGGCGACGCCGTGGATCGATGCGGTGACCTGCTCGAAGGCCGCCGCCTGGCCCGAGGTCTCGTCGGCCAGGCTGCCGGCGGCTTCGCTGAGCTGGTTCGCCGACTCGTAGCCGGCCGCGCTGATCGCGTTGAGCTCGTGGACGAGCGTGGTCATGGTCCCGAGGAAGTGATCGAACGCCTGCCCGGTGGCGGCGATCTCGTCGTTGCCCGAGAGGTTCATGCGCTGCCGCAGGTCGGCGTCACCGGCGGCGATCTCCTGCATCTTGCCCTGCAGCAATCGCAGCCGCCGCGACAACGACCGCGCCAGCAGCAGCCCGAGGACCGTGCTGACCAGCAGGGCCAGCGCGACGACGACGACGAAGGTCGCGCCGACCGATTGCGCCGCGGCCTCACGTGCCGCGATCTGTTGCCGGGCGATCGCGGTGCCGTTCTGCTCGACCTGATCGACGGCCGTGAGGAAGTCGGTGGCGCAGGCCCGGTAGTGGCTCCGGACCGCCATGAAGGCCAGGATCTTCTCGGAGTAGTCCAGCATCAGCCGCTCGTGGTCGGCCGATTCCTTCAGGTAGAGTTCGGGCAGCTTGCGTTCGCCGTACTCGGCGGGGGCCGCCACGTCGAACGTCGGCGTCGCCAGCATGCGGGTCGCGGTCTCGCGCTGCTCGGTGAGTCCGGCTCGGATCTCGGCGACGGCCTGCTCGGGCTCACGGCCGGCCTCCAGATTGTTCAGGGCCAGGTACTGCGACAGCAGCGCGATCCGGTTCTCCATGCCGCCGTCCGCCGCCTCCCAAACCAGGGCGAGTCCGCCGCCCCATGACAGCGCCTTGTCGGGGTCGCCCTCGAGTGACTCGACGGCGCCGTCGCCGACCTCCTCGAGCAGCGTGCTCAGGGCGTTGAAGCCGTCGGTGTGTTCGAGCAGAGCCGCCTTGACCGTGGTCAGCGAATGATGGCCATCGGTCAGCTCGCGCAGGGCTTCGACGTACTGCTGCCGCGCCGCCGACAGCCGCGTCAGGTCCTCGCCGGCGAGCAGGCCGGCGTCGCCGATCTCGGCGAGGTGGCCGTCGATGATCCCGTTGCCGGACTCGAGCCGCTTCCAGGCCTCGGCGGTGTCGATGCCGTCGATGGCGTTCTCGACGCTCAGCATCTGCTGTTGGACCGCGGCGCGGACACCCTGGGCGCCGTTCGCCGTCGCCCATGCCGGGCCCGCGACATAGG
>JAGQRA010000195.1 GCA_020425885.1 Planctomycetota bacterium
AAGCCGACCTCGAGCAGATGGTCGCTGCCCTGCCGGGTCACGCGCATACCAGAGCCCGGCATGTGGGTCACCAACGGGCCGCTGCCGATGAACGTGTACTCGATGCTGCTGTTGGTCTGCAGCTGGGTCGGCGTGAACCAGCCGTCCCAGCCGTGGCTGTTGCCGAGCGCGATCTCGACGCCGTCCTGGCCCGACGATCCGATCCCGGCGACGGTCAGATCACCGGCCGAACCGACCGCGAGGGAGGCGGCGCCGAGCGGCGCGTGCGGCAGGCCGAACGCCACGACTCCACCCTGGGCCGCGACGGGTAGCGCGACGGCCAGGGCGGTGCAGAGTCGCAACAGGGGAGGAGCTCCAAGGAGCCCGGAAGCACGCAGGGTGTGACGGTTCATGGCATTGCTCATGGCGAGGACGACCGCCGGCACGTCGGGCAATCGCCGCAGTGTCGGTGCTGCGTCAGGGATCCACGGGTGCGGTGCGAACTGGTGCGCAGCTTCGAGCCTGATCCCCAGGGCCCCGAAACCCTGAAAGAATCGCCTCAGCCCAGGCGCAGCTTGCGGCGCGCGTCGGCGAGCAGACGCTGCGACAGCGCCTCCGAGATCCCGAGTGCGGCCGCGATCGTACGATGCCCCTCGCCGGCTGCCCGCCGCAACACGACCTCGCGCTCGCGACCACGGAGGCGCGCCAGTCGCAGCAGCCCGGCGGCGACCTGTTCGTGGGTATCGGCAAGCAGCGCCGGATCCTCACCGGCCCGCGTCGCCTGCAGCATCCCGGGTGCGTCTGAGCCGTCGTCGTCGGGCAGGCGAAGTTCTCGTACGCAGTCCCGCTTCCGGGTCCGCAGCGCCCGCTGGCGGTCACTGGCCAGGCGCATGAAGATCTCGCCGGCGAGCGCGAGCAGGGCCTTGGTGCCGCGGAACTCGAGCTCGGCCGCATGTTCGATCAGTTCGAGTACCACCGATTGGGCGAGGTCCTCGGCGTCCTCGCGCGATGCCAACAGCCGAGACAGCCGGTGCCTGGCGAGCCCCAGCACGTGGCAGCGCACCTGGTCCAGCATCAGCGGCAGATCGGGCCGTCGCGCCAACGACTCGATGGCGTGCGAATCGGGATCGCTCAACGGCCGGCAATGCTATCCGAACAACGAGGCGAACGTCGTTCGCGGTGATGTCGGGCGCGACGCTCAGAGATCGCGTGCGACCCGGAAGCCGACGCAGTCCCAGGCGCCGCTGGTGATCGTGGCCTCGGCCATGCTGTCGGTCACGCGCAGCTGCCGCGGTTCGGACAGCCAGCTGCCGCCGAACGCGGCGGCGCGGTCGCCTGCGGTAACGCACCACTCGGCGGCGTTGCCGAGCAGGTTGCGGAAGCCCCAGGGGTGGGCCTGGCCGTCCTTGGGCAACGCATCGACCGGCGCGAGCGCGGCGTAACCGTCATCGACGGCGTCGAACGCGGCCAGCCTCGGCGCGAGTGCCGTGAGTCGAAGGTCGGCGAGGTTGGCGCGTTGCTCGAGCGGACCCGCCGGCAGCCAGCCGTAGCGATCGCGGCTGCCCATGCGAACGACCGCCAGCCACTCGGCGGCGGTCGGCAGCCGCAGGTCGTGGCGAGCGCAGAACGCGCGCGCCGCCGCCGCGGTGATCTGCGTCACCGGCCAGCGCTCGCGTTCGGCGGTGGGCACGGCCAGCGTGAAGTCGGGGTGCAGCGGCTGTCGCCAGTCGGCGGCCGCGCCCTTCGCCCATTGGCAGGTCTTCGGATCGAAGCGGTAGTTCTCGGTGTCGGCTGCCGGAGCTCCGTCCTCGCCGCCGCCCTGCCGCCAGGTCGCGACCGGCAGCTCGGTCTCGGCGAGGTAGAACGGCTTCATCTCCTGCAGCATGGCGATCGCCTGGGCGTCGCGCTGCCGTGGCGGCGGCAGCTCTTCCGGGCGCAGCGGTCGCACCAGGCGCAACACGATCGTCGCCTCGCCGATGCGGACCGCGACCCGTTCGTGGAGCCGCAGCTCCGGATCGATCGCCGATTCGGCCACGGCAGTGCCCCAGGTCGGCCCGGGCGGCGTCGCGTCGCGCGCATCGCCGGCGCTCGAGGCCGCGAGTGTTCGCGTGCTCGCGTTGCCGAGCGCGTCCTGCGCGTGCACGACGACGTCGTCGCCATGCGGGCGGCGTTCGATGCGGAGCAGACCGTCGGCGCCGATCTCGATGGGCCGACCGTCGATCTCGACCCGGCACGGCTGGCTGCGATCCTCGATCCGCAGGCACCAGTGATCGTCGGCGAACCAGCTGCCGTCGGGGGCGCCGGGCAGGATCCGCGGTCCGCGCCGATCGACGAACACGTTCACGGCGCGCGGGGCGGCGACGTTACCGGCGCGGTCGTGCGCGACCAGACGGATCGTCGTCGGCTGCTCGATCTCGCCGGCCGCCAGCACGGCCTCGACCTCGAAGCGAGCGGCGTCGTCGGTCGCCTTCGGCTCGCCCTCACCGGCATGGACGAATCCGGGCTCGTCGAGTCGGCCGGCGATGACGATGCGATCCGCGGCCGTCGCCGGCGGATGCCGCAACGCGTCGGCGGCGATCGTCGGGGCGGTGCGATCGATCGCGACCTCGAGTTCGAAGGCGGCGAGGTCCTCGTTGCCGGCGGCGTCGCGGACGCCGATCCGGATCACGGACCGCCCTTCGGCCTGCGGTAGCGCCACCGGCAACGCGAAGGCGAGCGTGGCATCGGTCGACACCGCCAGCGCATCGTCGTCGCCGGCGAAGATGCGGCAGCGTTCGCTCGCGGTGCCGCGCAGCAGCAGGGTCGGGGCGGCGGTCCAGCGCGTTGCCGGTTCGAGCCGCAGGCTCGGGGCCGTGCGATCGATCGTGAGCTCACAGGTCGGGCTGGTGATCACGGCCTCGCCCGAGCGCGCGTGCAGCCGCAGTTCGCAGGTGCCGTCGGCGGCATCGCCGAGCGGCAACGCGATGGTGAAGCGACCGTCGTGCTCGCCGAGTTCGAGCTCGCGCGATTCGCCGCCGGGCAGCGTCAGCGTGCACTGCACGGCGAGCGGACCATTGTCGACGACGGCCGTGAGCTCGGGCGCGATGGCGCGCACCGGTCCGGTCGGCGCCTCGAGGCGCAGCGCGATCGCGCCGCGCTTGACCGCGACGGGGACGGCCACGACGTGACGCATGCCGGTGACCGGTTCCTCGACCACGACCTCGACGACGGCGGCGCCGTCGGCGGCGGGCGCGGTCCATTCACCGCGGAACGTGCCGTCGTCGTCGGCGCGCAGCGGGCGTTCCTGGATCGTGGCGCGAAGTCCGAGCGGTCCGGAATCGAACCGCGCCGCGATGTCGTGGCGCCCGGTGGTGACGACCGTTCCCGGCAGCGGGCTCTGCAGCTCGAGGGCCGCGGCGAGCGCGGCGGCGATGGCGGCGCGCGGCGCCTGCTCGGCGGCGTCGATGCGCTGCAGGGCGTCGTCGGTGTCGCGGGCGATGAGCAGCTGCTGCGCGACCTCGACGGCAGCGGCGAGCCGCTGCAAGGCCACGACCGGCTGCTGCGGCGCGACGCGTTCGGCCGACTTCACGAGCACGTCGATGCGCAGCCGCCGCGCCTGGTCGGCGAACGCCGGCGCCTGCTCGAGCTGCAGCAGCAGCTGCTCGGCCGCTGCGAAGCGTTCCTGGTAGATCGCGGCCATGGCCTGGCCCTGCATCGCGGCGTAGTCCGTGCGCGGCCAGATCGTGACGCCGACGGCGGCCACGAGCGCCATCGCGGCGAGGCCGACCGCGACTGCGACCCCGGTGCGACGGCGACGTGATGCGGCCAGGCGGGCGGTCGACAGCGGTCGCAGCGGTAGCGGGCGAGGGGTCGGTGTCGGTGTCGGTGTCGAAGTGGCGGTCGGTGGTTGTGGCACCACGGTGCGGGCGAGACCCGGCATCGCCAACGTATCGCCGGGCTCGGCGGCCGCCGTCGCGGCCTCGCCGTTGCCGGGCATCATCACCGTCTGGTCCGGGATCGGTCCGGCATCGAGCACGGTTGCGGCGGGACCGGCGGCGCGCGCCGCGAGTTCGCGGTCGATGCGATGCAGTTCGTCGTCGCTGGGCTCGTCGCCAGCGGCGAGTTCGATCGCGGCATCGGTGGCGAGCAGCAGCTCGTCGCCCGGCACCAGGGCGGCGAGCTCGGCGGCGAGTTCGCGGGCGTCGGCGTAGCGCTGACCCGGATCGAATGCGAGACAACGCAGCAGCACGCGTCGCACGGCGCGGCTCAGCCGCAGCTCGGCGACGACGCGTTCACCGAGTCGTGGGTCGCTGGCCGCCTCGCGGATGGTGCCGAGGTCGGCCGCATCGGGCGCCACCGGTGAGCGTCCCGTCAGCATGAAGTGGAGCACCGCGCCGAGGGCCCAGACGTCGCCGCTCGGACCGATGGCGGGGTCCTGCCACTGCTCGGGCGGCATGTACGGCGGCGTGCCGAGGGTGCCGACGGTGGCGCCGAACTGCCGCGTCGTGTCCATCGCCCGCGCCAGCCCGAGGTCGATGACCTTGACCTCGCCGTGGGTCGAGATCATCAGGTTCGCCGGCTTGATGTCGCGGTGCACGATGCCGCGGGCGTGGGCATAGCCGAGCCCCTGCGCGGCGCCGAGCAGGGCGGTCAGCGCGGCTTCCTCCGACAACGGCCCGAGCCGCTGCAGGCGACGATCGAGGTCCTCGCCCTCGACGTACTCCATGACCAGGTAGTGCAGTTCGCCGAGCCGGTCGACGTGGGTCACGCGCACGAGGTTCTGGTGGGTCATCGCGGCGGCGATGCGGGCCTCCTGCTGGAAGCGCTCGACGAACGAGCCGTGACCCGGGCCGCCACTGCCCATCAGCCACAGGCACTTGACGACCTGCTTCTGCAGCAGGGTCAGATGCTTGGCGAGGTAGACCGCGCCCATGCCGCCGCGCCCGAGGCGGGCATAGAGCACGCACGGCTCGAGCACGCGGCGCCCCAGGACCTCGGGCACCATGGCGAGGATCGGGTCGGCAGCTGGCGTCCGGTCAATGGTCATGTAGGGCCTGGGCAACTGCTGGCATCGGCCGCGTGGGGACCGGATCTGCTCCAGATCGCAGAGCGCCGTTGCCGACGGAGGCTCCATGAGGAGTGGAGTCGCGGCGCTGTGCCTGTTGATCGCTGGCTGTCAGTCGATGGCGCCTGCCGAGTTCGCCGCCGCGGTCGCGGCGATGCCGGGCGGCAAGCCGTTGCGGGTCGGTGTCGTCGTGCTCGGCAACGTGCGGGCGTTGCCGGAGGCCTTCGCGCAGCCGCCCGCAGCCCCCGGCGGCGCGGCCTCGCCGCCGGTCGATGGCACGCTCTACGCGGAGCGGACGTTGCTGCCGGAGTCGGTACCGGCCGAGAACGTCGTCGCGGCGCTGCAGCAGCTCGGCGCCTTCACCGATGTCGTGCCGCTGCCGTTCGACAGCCGTGGCATCGCCTCGCGCGAGGCCGTCGTGCAGCGCATCCAGGACCGCATCTGGCGGCTCGCGATCGAGCAGAAGCTCGATGCGCTGCTCGTGCTCGAGGGCTTGCGCGATGGCGGGCTGCGCTGGTCCGACGCCGGCGAAGGGCTGTTCACGCTCGACACCGCGATGTGGTGGTTGGTGTGGCCGATCGGACTCTGGATCCCTGACCGCACCTACACCGCCGACTGCGAGCTGGTGGCGGAGATGTTCTGGCTCGGCGACGCGGCCGCTGATCCACAGCCCGTGTTGTTCGGCGCCAAGGCGCTGCCGCATGCGCTGACACCGTGGCAACGCGCCGACCTGCCGCTGCTCGGGTTGGTGCTGCCGCCGGCCTGGGTCGGTGACGACCCGGTCGCCGTCGCCAACGCCGTTCGTGACCGCGCTCGCGACATGTTGCCGATCGAGCTGGTCCGCAACATCAAGCTGGGTGCGATGCCCGGGCCCGACGCCGAGGTCGAGCTGCGCCTGCACGAAGGGCACTACGACCTCGAGGTCCGCAGCAGCCTCGAGGTCATCGCCGCCACGATCACCGGACTGCCGCGCGGCGCGCTCACCGATGCGTCGGCGGTGACGCCGCTGCCGGTGCCGCTCGTGAGCGAGATGGAGCTGCTGGCAAAGGGACCGCGGCACGCCACTCACGGTCGCATCGAGAGCGCCGCGGTCGAGCAAGCGGCGCCGGCGTTGGTCCGCGTCGTGGTCGAGCTGGTCTCGGGCGAGCGGATCTCGCGCACCTGGGCGATCGCCGAACTGTTGCGCTGATCGGACTCAGGTCGCCCGTGCGAAGGGGTCGATGACCTCGGCATGGAGAGAAGTCGTGACCGGCGGTCCTGCGTCGTCGTTTCGTGCCTCGTACTCGGCGCCTGTCTGCCCAGTGTCGGCGGGCTGGTCGCGACCAGATCCGGCGGCAGCAGCTCGACGATCGTCAATCCGACGGTCGCGGTCGCGGCGCCGCCGGCGAACGTCGCCAGCGGCAGCCTGCAGCTGGTGTCGACGACGACGCCGGCCGGGCAGGCGATCGAGGGCAACCTCGACGAGGCCGGCTGGCAGGACGTCAGCTCGCCGTGGTCACTGACCGACCTTGCCGAAGGCGCGCACACGGCGAAGGTCCGCATCGCCGGTCGGCCCGGGACCGAACAGGTCGTGACCTGGGCCGTCGACACGGTCGCGCCGAGCACACCGGCCGGATTGACCGCGGTCGCCGACCGCGCCGGTGAGATCGCGTTGTCCTGGACCGCGGCGACCGATGGCGGTGGCCTCGCCGGTTACACCATCGCCTACGGCACGACCTCGGGCTCGCTCGATAGCGAGGTGACCGCTGCCGGGGACGCGATCGCGCATCGGCTCACCGGCCTGTCGGCGTGCCAGACCTACCACTGCACGATCCGCAGCGTCGACCTGGCCGGCAACGCCAGCGCTGCGTCGGCCGAGGTCGCGGCCCGGGCCAGCTGCGGCGGCGACGGTCGATTCTCGGAGTCGGACGTCGCGCTCGACAGCAGCGTCGACGCGGTCGCCCGCGGCGACTTCAACGGCGATGGCATCCTCGACGTCGCCGTCAGCGATGCCGACCATGTCCGGATCCTGCTCGGCAACGGCAGCGACGGGCGCGGCGACGGCACCTTCGAGCCCGGGCAGGACCTCGTGTTCGGCGACTGGGTGACGTGCATCGCGGTCGCAGACCTCGATGCCGACCGTATCGAGGACCTCGCCGTCGTCGACAGTTCCGTCCTTCGCATCTACCGCGGGCAGGGCGCCGCCGGCACCGGCGACGGCACGTTCGTGCTGCACGCGACGGTGACGACCAACCTCATCACGCCGATGACGGTCCTCGTCCGCGACTTCGACAGCGATCGCATCCCGGACCTCGTCGTCGGCGATTGGTCCGGCAGCCGCCTCGTCGTCTTCACCGGCAACGGCAGCGGCGGGCGCGGCGACTGCACCTTCGGCTATCACGCCCAGGTGACGACCGGCGCCGCTCCGGGCGCGCTCGCCAGCGGTGACTTCAACGCCGACGGCATCGCCGACCTCGCCGTCGCCTGCCAGAGCGGGACCGAAGTGCTGGTGACGCACCTCGGCAACGGCAGCGGCGGCCAGGGTGACGGCACCTTCGCCGCGGCCCAGACCTGGTTGTCGGGCGGCTTCGTCGCCGGCGATGTGCTCGTCGCCGACATGAACGGCGATCGCATCGACGATCTCGTCGTCACGCTGGCGCTGGCCAACGCGGTCTGCTTCATGGCCGGCTCGGGTTCGAACGGCCGGGGCACCGGCACGATCTATCTCGACGAGGTCGTCGGCGTCGGCACGCGTCCGTGGGGGCTGGTCGCCGGCGAGTTCACGGGCGACAACCTCGTCGACTACGCGGCCATGAGCTACCTCGGCGCGGGCGTCAGCCTGATGACGGCGAACGGCGCGCACGGCCGCGGCGACGGCTCCTTCACGACCGCCACCGTCGGCGGCGAAGACGGTCGTCTGTTCCACGCCATCGCCGGCGATGTCGACGGCAACGGC
>JAGQRA010000196.1 GCA_020425885.1 Planctomycetota bacterium
ATTCGCCATGGCTGATCTCGAACCGGATCGCAGAACCGCCGGAGCAAAGCCATCCCCAGGCCGAGAACGCGATCCCGGACAACGCCAGGGAGGCGACCACGATGCGCCGGCTCATAGCAGTTCCTCCCACGCGCAGAACAGGTCCTCGGCCTCGGCCCGATCGACGGTGACGCGCCAGCGGCAGGAACCGATCTCGAGGACGTGGCGGTAGGTGACGATGCGACCATCGTGCACGCGAAGTTCGGGTTGCTCGGGCGTCCAATCCGGTAGCGCGACGAACCGGTCCTCCGGCAGGCACGACAACAGCCCGAACATCGAGGCTTCGACGAAGCCGAACAGGTCGGTGCGGTCGGCCAGTTGCGCGGCCATCGCCTCGTAGCGCGCCGTGAGCAGTTCGGCTCGCGGTGCGGCCAGGCACGGCACCGCGTCGGACGGGACATCGGCCTCGGCAGTTGACACCGTTGCCGCCGCGGCGGACGGCCGTGTCGTGGGGTGACATGCCGGCAGCAGGATCGCCGGCACGAGGATACGCAGCAGGGTCGGTCGCATCGTTGTCTCCTCCGCGCTCAGCGCGCGCCGTCGAGATTGCCGAACTGGCGGCCATCGAAGCGCCGATACGCCCGCATCGAGTCCGGGAACCGCGTGCGGAGTTGGGCGAACGCGCGATCGCCGGACGTGCCTGGGCACGGCAGACCGAGCCAGCCGAGTCGAGCCCGCAGGTAGAGCGCGTGAGCCGCGAGTCCGCCGGTCGAGCCGTCGTACTCGGCCGGAGCCAGAGACGCCATCAGGGACTCGATGCGGGCACCGAGCTGCTGGCGGCGCGCCCGGTCGTAGCACGTGCCCAGTTCGCGGATCGCGAGTTCGCACCGTGCGAGCGCCGCGAGTGCCCAGATGTCGCCTTGGCCGATCGCGTCCTGCAGGTCGGCGAGTTCGGCATCGGACAAGCCGGTTAGCACGCGGCCATCGCGAGACACGCCGCCGGCTAGCAGCGCGGCATATGCCTGGCGCGCGGGCCCCTCGGCGCGCAACGCACCTGCTCCGGATCGTGATGGCACGACCTCATACGCCACCCAGGGCGAGACCACCTGGCGGTCAGCATCCTTGCCGGAAGAGAAGCGAGCCGCGACACGCAGTCGGTACCTGCCCGGATCCTGCGTGAACTCGGGTGAGAACAGCATGCGCTCGAGCACCACCGGAGCTCCCGCAGCAACCGACATCTTGGCGAGCCCGGCGGACTCACGACCAATCGATGCGGCGATCGACTGACCGTCAGCGGCGCCAACCCGTTCGACGCGAAGGTCGAGCCAGTTGATCGTCACAGCCGCCGCTTCCTTGCTTGCAGAGGCAACCTCCACCGCCACGAACACGGGCTCGAACTGCAGGATCCGGCTCTTCGGCAGGGATGCCGTGATCGAACCCTGGGCGAGCAGGGTGGGGGCGGCGAACGCAATCCAGATCGAGGTGAGAAGGGTCTTCATGAGTCAGTCTCCTGTTGGTCGCGCGATTGCCTAGTGCCACACGTAGAGGCGGGGCGCGCGGAGCGCGCGGCGGAAGTAGCGCAGGACGAATGGGTTGTAGGTAGAGTCGTGATCCGGAGCGTTCGCCCCGGTGGCGAAGTTCCAAGACCCGCCGATCGTGCCGCCAAGCACCGGGTCCGGATCGTTGTTGGGCATGGTGACACCGGGGATGTCGTGCATTTCGACGAGGTTCGGATAGCTCGTGTCCATCGCCGCTCCAGCTGCCACGGCCGCATCGGGGATCAACGCATGGCCGAGTTCATGCACGAGCGTCCGAGCTCGCTTCACGGTGAAGTTCGTCTGCCCCTGCCATCCGAACTCGGCGTACGCCACGCCGGGATCCCCGTCACCGCCCTGGGGATAGTTGGCGGTCATGTAGTCCCAGAGCGATTCATACGCGAGTCCGATCCTCGGATAGAGCGGGTCGGGGATCGACTTGCCTGGATACATGACACCACTCGAGGTGCCGTTGAGTTCACCCAGAGGATCGACATCTCCGTCCAGGTAGAGCCGCGGGTAGCCGTCGAGCCGGATGTGCCACGTCTTGGGATTGCACGGATAGTTCGTGGCGACGGCGCCGAAGCCCTCCTCTGGCACGTATTCGAACGGCTCGACAGCAACCGCCCCGAGTCGCTCGACGGCCAAACAGGCGTCGGCAAGGATGATGTTGGCGGCCGTCACGTCCGCCGCGCCGGCCTTCCGTCCCATGATGTCCATGGCGCTTCCCGGCGTCGTTCCGGCCATCCCGGTCTGCTCGGGCTGCCACGGCCAATCGTAGTCATCCGTTTCCCAGACCGACGGCACCAGCAGGTACGCGGACTCCCCGGGGATCGGGCCATCACAGAAGTGATTGTGCACACCGACGGACTGAGTCTCTCGCACGGTGAGGTTCTGCCCGCCAACCGTGACCACCGAACCGACGTTGAACCAGCCGGTCCGTGTCTGGATGAGCACTCGCTTCACCCCGGTCGGACTCAGCGTATCGTTCACCCAACCGACGATCTCCCTCGACACAGCGCCCTGTGCCACACGGAACGTCCCGCCCGAATAGACCGCGTAATGCGGTCCGCAACTGCCGATGTCGACGGCGTCGAAGCCGGGCACCTGCACGTCGAAGCGGGCGTGACCACTCTCGAAGTCACCGCTGCCGTAGTTGTGCTGGAACCAGGTCAGCCCCTTGTCACGCATCATCTCGTTGGTACTGTTGCGCAACAGGGCCTGGAACGGCGGGCGCGGCGGGATCATCCCAGCGCCGTTACCGATACCGGCGACGGCAAGGAGATTGCCGCCGCGAATCCCGGTGATGTAGCGCAATACCCGCGCCGTCGACCGCTCGAGATCGCGATCGATCAGCGTCGGCGGGAGGTTGGCCAGGTCGGAGTAGTCCGTGCCATGACGGTGCTCGGTCATGTAGACCTTGCGCCGCACGGTGATCAGCGACGACGCCAACGCGGTCGCCTTGGTGTTGCCATCGCTCACCGGCACCGACAGGTAGCCGAGCCACGCACCCGACGAGTGCTGCTCGACGCGCCAGGCGACGTTCGCGTCGCTGTTTGCAACCGGGTGCTTGCCGGTCGGGGTCATGAAATACAAGCGATCGGCGGTCGGCGCGATCATCGCGACGACGCGATAGTTGTCGCCAGGCGACGTCGACGCCACGAAACCGGTCTCGAACCGCCCCGCGGCGTCGGTAAGCCCCCACAGGGTGTTGGAAGGGTTGGCATACGGCGAGTTGGCTCGCTCGTGAATCAGGCCGTCGGGGTGGGTTTGCACGCCACCGTTCTCGTCGACGTAGATGCCGTGGTTGTCGACCTCCTGAGTGAAGTCGTCGTCATCATCGACGTAGTTGTCGTCCGCCCAGCCGGTCATGTCGATGTGATTGTCGTCGACGTCGAACGAGACCACGTGCACCGGGAACTGGTCATACGGCGGCACCACGTGGACCACGACCTTGAGGCGATCGCGTTTGGTCTCGTAATAGGTGTCGGTCACCGTCGGCTGACCGCCGCCGTCAGGCGCATCCGTGCCGAGCCTTGCACCCGTCTCCACGAACAGGTCGTGCTCGTTCGCGAGCCGCGGTCGCAGCCCTGACGGCACCAGGTCCGTCGACAGCGACGTCCATTCCGCGACGGTGCCTTCGCCTTGATCGCCGGACTCGATCTCGATGCTCGCCACGGCGAACACGGTGATGGTCACGTCCTGCACGACGGTGGGCAGCGCCGGCAGGCACGGCGGCGAGCCATTGAACTTGGCCTGGACGCGCAGGCGGAAGTCGCGCATGGCCGCCGACGGGTAGCCGGCGTCGAAGTAGAGCACGATGCTCGACGGCGTTCCCGAATACAGCGACGAAGCCGGGTGGTCGGTCCCGTAGGTGACCTGGTGGTACGCACCCTGCCCGTCCTTCCAGAACAGCCGGATCGGCTCGGCAGGGGCGCCCGCCGGCGTGTCCTCGATGTCGAAGCGATAGTCGCCAGCGATGATCCCGAGTTCGAGGGAGCCGAAGTCGCGTTGCACCCAGGTCGGCGGATCGACGGGCATCTCGTCGAAGTCGCGGACTCCGTTCGCCATCGCCGTGCCGTGGAACACCCCGTCGTCGTCGTCGTCGTTCATCCACATCTTGAGGCCGACGCACTCCAGTTCCATGCCCTTCCGCGCACTCAGGTCGAGCACACCCCGGCCGGATTTCACCGGGTCCGG
>JAGQRA010000023.1 GCA_020425885.1 Planctomycetota bacterium
ACGCTCCTCTTCAGCGCGTCCATGAGATTGAGGATCTTCGGCTCCTCGTGGTCGGGAGCCTGCACGATCTCCTGCCCCTGCACCTTGAGATCGATGACCCGCTTCAGCTTCTGGACGTAACCATCGGTGTAGCCGTCGAGGTCGAAGTCGTCGAGTCGACTGGCCCCGATCAGGGTGTTGGTCAACGCGAGTTCCTCGGGCTTGATGTCGAGCGGTTCGACCTCCTGCTCGAACTCCAGGGGCTTCTTGATGCGCTGCGGGTAGTAGAGCCCGGTCATGACCAGCAGCTTGCCGTGCGGCCGGACGAGCACGAGCTGCTCGCGCCCGGACATCACGACCTGGGCAATCGCGCAGACGCCGTTCTCGATCATGCCGTGGTGCAGCAACGCATAGGGCCGCTCGCCGGCGGCGCCATCGGGCAGCAGGTAGTGGGTCTTGCCGGAGTAGTAGAGGCCATCGACGGCATCGTTCGGCACGAAGCCGTCGATGCTGACCGCCCGATCGGTGTTGGTGCGCAGCTTGTCGAGCTCCTCGGGGTCGACGACGACGTACTGGTCCTTGGCATGCTCGAAACCGCTGACGATCGATTCGCCCTTCAGCTCGCCGTGCTCGGGACAGACCTTCTGGTACTTGACCCGGCTGTTGCAGCCCTTGTGCAGCTGGTTGAGGCGGACCTCGCCGGCGCTGTCGCTGGCGGTGAAGGCCTTGACGGGAACGGAGACGAGACTGAGCTTGAGGAAGCCCTTCCAGGACGTGCGGGAGGGTACGGCCATGCGTTCCGGTTATGGGTCGATCGAGCGGTCGCGCGGTCGCGCGGCCGGGGAGGATACCACTATGGCGCCGACGCCGTGCCACCGAGGCCGAGGAACCGCCGCGCCAGCGCCGGCCCGGCACAGCTGTCCTCGTGCTTCATGAACACGAAGGCATCGGACAGTCCGCGGCCCGAGAGCAGGTCCCGCCAGCGTTGCAGATCGACATCCTCGTAGCCGGGGCGACGCAGCCGCAGGTAGGCCCAGCTCGCGGTGTCGCGGATCTCGGGCTCGGGCTCGCCGTCCTTGTCGGAGACGACCAGCGCGGCGTCGTGCTCGCGCAGCAGACCGAGCGCGTCGTCCTCGAGCCAGCTGTCGTGACCGAACTCGAACGCCACCTTGATGCCGGCAGGCTGCAGGGTGAGGAAGTCGGCGAGCACGGCGGCGTCCTTCCGCACCCACTTCGGCACCTGATAGAAGACACACCCCAAGGTCGCGCCGAGCGGTTCGACCGCGGCGAACAGCCACTCGCACAGCCGACCGCAGTCGACCAGCTTGTTGCTCCACGAGATGCTCTTCGGTGCCTTGACCGCGAAGCGGAAGCCGTCGCCGACCTGCGCCCGCCACTTCGCCACGGTCTCGGCCTTGGGCATGCGATAGAAGGTGTTGTTCAGCTCGACCGCCGGCAGCTGGCTCTGGTAGTAGCGCAGCATGCCGTCCTTCTTCGTCCCTTCGGGATAGAACGCCGGCCGCCACTCGTCGTAGCTGAAGCCGCTGGTGCCGACATGGAAACGGATCGCCATGAACGGACGATAACTCAGGCCCAGAGCACGAGCCCGCGGACCTTGGCGTCGTGGTGGCCCTGCCCCGGGATGCGCACGCGCATGCCGTAATGGTACTGGCCGGCGTGCTCGACCCGGTAGCCACCATCGAAGCCGTGCGCACCGCCCTCGACCGGGCCGGTGCACCGCATCGGCACGACGAAGGTCTCGCCGGCATCGGCGTTGCCCTTGGTGACCACGAGTTCGACCAGGACATCCTCGGGGGAGAGCGGACCGAGGTCGACCTCGAGCCGGACATCGAGGTGCTGCCCGACCTTGAACTCCTGCAGCTCGACGGTGGTCGCGGCCGTGATCTTGACCTTCTCGAAGCCCTGGCGCAGCCGGCCGAAGTTCTTCGCCGTCTCACGCGCCGGGCGCTTCTTCTCGGCCTGCTCGGCGAAGTAGTTGATCGCCAACGGCCCGTAGGCCTGCTCGAGGTAGTCGGACACCATGCGATCGGTGCTGAACATCGCCGGCACCGTCGCCAACGTGCTACGCATCATGTCGGCCCAGGCCTCGGGCACGCCAGCGGCATTGCGCGCGTAGTAGGTCGGCACCACCTCCTCCTCGAGCAGGCGGTAGAGAGCCGTCGCGTCGGCCTCGTTCTGCAGCTCCTGGTTCTCGTAGATGCGGCCGCCGCCGACCGTCCAACCGTTGCCACCGTCGGCGGCCTCCGGCCACCAGCCGTCGGCGATCGACAGGTTGAGCACGCCGTTGGCCGCCGCCTTCATCCCCGACGTGCCGCTCGCCTCCTCCATCCGGGTCGGGGTGTTGACCCAGACGTCGACGCCCTGCACCAGCGCCTTGGCGATGGCCATGTCGTAGTTGTCGACGAAGAAGACCCGGCCGATGAACTCCGGCGACCGCGAGATCTGCACGATCGACTTGAGGATGTCCTGACCCAGGCCGTCGCGCGGATGCGCCTTGCCCGAGACCAGGATCCGCACCGGGCGGTCGGTGCACGACAGGATCTTGCGCAGCCGCTCGGGATCGGAGAACAACAGGTGAGCCCGCTTGTAGGGCGCGAACCGGCGGGCGAAGCCGAGGTAGAGCGCCTTGTCGTCGAGCCCGGCGATCATCGCGCTGAGCACGACCGGGCTGTCGCTGCGGGCATGGAAGGCCCGCGTCAGGACGTCGCGCACGGCGTCGAGCATCATCGCTTTGTTGCCCTGGTGCACGCGCCACAGCTCGGCCGAGTCGAGCTCCGCGGCCGCGGCCAGATCGGCCGGACGCACCGGGCCGTCATCGCCGCGCAGCAGGCGGCCGATACCGGGCTGGGTCCAGGTCGCCAGATGCACGCCGTTGGTGATCGGCACCACCGGCACCTCGCTCTGCAGCAGCCCCGGCCAGAACACGTGCAGCAGCTTCTGCGAGGCGAGGCCGTGCAGCTTGCTGACGCCGTTGACGAAGCCGGCGAAGTTCATCGCCAGGTAGGTCATGTTGAAGGTGTCTTCGGCGTTGGCGCCACCCTGACCGCTGGCCTGGCCGAGCGCGAAGAAGCGGTCCCACGGCAACCCGACCCATTCCTCGGCGTCGCCGAGATAGCGGCGGACGAGGTCTTCGGCGAAGCGGTCGTGGCCGGCCGGCACCGGCGTGTGGGTCGTGAACAACGTCGTCGCGGCGACGTACTCACGCGCCGCATCGAACGGCAGGCCCTCGCCGCGCACCAGCGCGCTGGTGCGCTCGAGGGTCAGGAACGCGGCATGGCCCTCGTTCATGTGGTAGACCGCCGGTCGCAACTTCATCGCCCGCAGTAGCCGGACGCCGCCACGGCCGAGCACGATCTCCTGCTTGATCCGCATCTCGCTGTCACCGCCGTAGAGGTTGCGCGTGATGTCGCGGTCCTCCGGCG
>JAGQRA010000197.1 GCA_020425885.1 Planctomycetota bacterium
GTCGCGCGCGGCGACGGCACGTCGTCGGGGATCGGCACGAGACGATCCGAGGCGACGACGATGCGATCCTGGTGCGGGTGCATCGTGAAGACGCGTCGCCGGTCCGCGGTCGTGCCGACGAGGCTGTAGCCGTAGGTGACCGGCAACGCGAACGAGCCACGCATCCCCTGGCAGGCCATCGCGCCCGCGCACGACTCCGGCACGAGGCCGAGGCCGACGAGGCGTTCGGTGCCGGGGCTGATGCCGGAGTAGTCCGCGGTGATCAACACCTCGCCGTCGTTCGGCTGTCGCAGCTCGCACGGCCGCAGCGCGCCGCGGCCGGGCGCCTCGACCTCGTAGCAGCGGGCGGCGGTCTGGATCATCGCGCGCCGGATCGCCGCCGCGGCCAGCAGGTCAGGAACAGGTGATCGCCGAGCAGGGTGTGGTCGACGGTGAACGGCAGGCCAAAGTCGACGTGCTCGACGATCGGCAACGCGAAGCTCGACAGTCCCGAACCGAGCACCATCGGCGCGATGTGGACCTGGAGCAGGTCGATGGCGCCGGCCTGCAGGAACGACGATACGGTGCTGGCGCCGCCCTCGAGGTAGATCGAATCGATGCCCTGTTCTCGCAGGGCCTCGAGGACGCTGGCCGGATGCAATCCCGGTTCGCCGTTGGCCTCGACGGCGACGATGTCGACGTGGTCGCTCGGTCGCTCGATCACGGCGTCGGCGCGCACGATGGCGAGGCTGCCCGGTGGGTCGTAGACGTTGCGCGGTTCACCCGTGCGCAGCGCGCTGCCGTCACCGCTGAGGACGACGCGGCGCGGATCGTCGCCGGTCACGTGGCGCACCGTCAGGCGCGGGTCGTCCTGCAACACCGTGTTGGCGCCGACCAGGACGCCGCCGAGCAACGCCCGCATGCAGTGCGCGTGGCGCAGGTCTTCGGCGTTGCCGATCCACTGCGATTGACCATTGGCGCAGGCGATGCGGCCGTCGAGCGTCTGGGTGACGTGGGCGGCGACGAACACCCGCCCAGCGCGTGCGGCCGCCGCGGTGCCGAGCAGCACCGGCAGGTAGATGCGGGCGAAGACCTGCATCGCGACGTCGATCGGGCGCCCGTGCGGATGGCTGAGCCCGGCCGGTCCGTCATCTCTGGGGCCGTAGAGCGTGCAGGCGACGTCGGCGGCGATGTCGTGCGACTCGTGTCCGACCATCAGCACCTGGGCAGAGCCCGCAGGCAGGTCGCGTTCGGGGTCGAGGCACTGCCACTGCCCGTCGCGATCGACGAACGTGAGCAAGGTCGCACCGGAGGCGAGAAGGCGGCGGGCCTCGAGCATCGCCGGCCAGGCAGCGTCATGGATTTCGCGGGTCATGAAGCGGAGCAGGCGGACCAGCGGTGGTGACGAGGCCCAGACGTGGAGGCAGGAGTCTAGCAACTCCGTCGTGATTGTGGGGGCGTGTCCGCAGGCCTGGATCGCGTAGAGTCGTCATGTGCCTTCGCCGTTGCTGCCCATCTGGTTGCGCCTGCAGGCCATGGTGTGGCCGATCATACTCGTCAGTCAGGCCATGGCCGCGCTGCCGATGCCGTGGGCGTTTCTGCCCGCCGTCATCGCGGTGTCGTTCCTGACCCTCTGCACCTTGCTGCGCGCGGTGCGCACGGCGGCCGACGTCGTGACGATCGTGCGCATGGCCGGCCTGCTCGCCGTCGGCTACTCGGTGCCGTCCGATGTTCCGCTCGCCGCCTGGTCGTCGCTCCTCGCCCTCGTCCTGCTCGACCTCGTCGACGGCGCGTTGGCGCGGCGCTTCGGCGGCACCGCCGAAGGCGCGATCCTCGACATGGAGGCCGATCAGTTCACGGTGTTGCTGCTGGCATTGCTGATCGTCCGCGGCGGCGGACCGTCGTTCGTGTTGCTCGCGCCGGGGATCCGCTACGTCTTCGTGCTGGCGATGTGGGCCGCCCGGCTGCCGGCGCACGACCCCAAGCCGGTGAACGGCGACAACCGTCGCGGCCGGTTGTGTTGCGCTTTCGTCGTCACGGCCCTGCTCGCGGCGTTGTTCCCGGGCATGCCGGCCACTGCCGTCGGACTGCTCAGCGCCGCGGCCGTCGCCGTGCTGGTCTGGTCGTTCTCGAGCGACGCTCGCTTCCTGCTGTCGCGGCTGCGCCCGTCGAGGGCGGCACGATGAGCTGGATCGACGCGCTCGTCGTGCTGGCCTACGTCTCCTACCTGGCCGAGATCACGCTCTTTCCGGTGCCGAGCGAGGCGAGCACCTGGCAGCTGTTCTCGCCGTCGGCGAACGCGCGACAGCCGGACGAGGGCGGTCGCCTCGCGGTCGCGCAACGACGACCGGTCTGGCACAAGGTGCTGTTCTTCCTGTTGCCGACCGCGGTCTGCGTGGCGCTGTTCCTGGTGCCGTTGCTCTGCCTGCTGCTGCCCGAGGCCGGCGCCGCGTTGTCCTGTCAGCGATCGTCCACGTTCGCCATCCCGGGCGCGGCGTTGATCGTGATCGGCCGCGCCGTGACCTTCGGCTCGATGCTGATCCTGCGCCGGGCGCAGCGGGCCGGTCGTCGGCCCGGTGTCCCGTTCACGCTCTCGCGCAACCCTGGCCTGGTCGGGATGTTCACCTTCTATATCGGCCTGTGTCTGGTCTTCGGCAGCTGGCTGCTCTGGATCGGCCTGCCGTTCTACGTGCTCAACATGCACTTTCGTGTCCGCCTCGAAGAGGCGCACCTGCAGGCGCGCTACGGCGCGGCCTTCATCGACTATGTTGCCGCGGTGCCGCGCTATCTCGGATTCCGCCGTCGCGATGGCGACACGCCGCCCGTCGACCAGGAGGAAGTCGCCGCCTGGTTCGACGAGACCTATCGCAGGAAGGGCTTCTCGTACCTGCGTCCGCCGCGCGCCTATCCGATCTTCGTGCAGCTGGTCGGGGTCGCGCCCGGCGCCCGGCTGCTCGATGTCGCCTGCGGACCGGGCCTGGTGCTGCGGGCGGCGCTCGAGCGCGGTGTGGCGGCGAGCGGGATCGACATCTCGGCGCAGGCGATCGCGTTGGCCAATCAGCACCTGCCCGCGGCCGATGCCCGTGAGGGCAATGCCGAGCAGCTGCCGTTCGCCGATGGCACCTTCGACGGCGTGACCTGCCTCGGCTCGATCGAGCGCTTCCTCGACCGCGAACGGGCGCTGCGCGAGATGCTGCGGGTGGCCAAACCCGACGCCCGCTTCTGCTTCCTCGTGCGCAACGCCAGCACGTTCGTCTGGCGGTTCTGGCGCGAAGGGCTCGGCCATCGCGAGGTCAAGGGACATCAGGACGCGCGCACGATCGTGCAATGGCGCGAGCTGTTCGCGCGCTGCGGCTTCGTCGTCGAGGACGTGCTCCCCGATCAATGGCCGCGCCAGCGCTGGCGCCAGCTGTTGCCGTGGTGGCGGCCGCGTCCCGGTCGCCGCGAACCGGTCGCGCGCCCGATGATCCCGTTGCGGTGGTGCAACGAGCTGGTGTTCGTGCTGCGGCGAGCCGAGGCAGCGCGGTGAGCAACGGACCGGCGCAGCTCTACGAGACCCTGGCGCGCTACCAATGGTTGCGGCGGCGCTGGGGCGGGGCCGAGCCGGGTGCCGGGCTGGAGATCCGCAAACGACTGCTGCCGGCCGCTACGCCGCCCGAGGACAGCGGTGAGGCGCTCGATCGCTGGCTGCTGCAATTGGCTGCGGTGCCTGACGGCGGCAAGGTGCTCGATCTCGGCTGCGGCTTCGGCGCGTCGCTGCTGCGTTGGACCGAGTGGAGCGGCGGTCAGGGACTCGGCGTGACCGCGAGTCCGTTCCAGGTCGCCCGCGCCAACGAGGAGGCGGTTCGTCGCGGACTCGATGGTCGCTGCCGATTCGTCGTGCAGGACTTCACCGCGCCGGTCGCCGACTCGTTCGGCGCCGTGTTCGCGATCGAAGCGCTCGGACACGCGCCGGATCTCGCCGCCGTGCTGGCCGGAGTGCACCGCTGCCTCGCGCCCGGCGGCCGCTTCGTCCAGGTCGAGGATCTGCTGCGCGAGCCGGCTGCCGCCGACGATCGCTGCGTGTCGGAGCTGTCGCGGTGCTGGTCCTCGCCGCCGCTGCGCGACCTGGCGACGGCGAAGGCCGCGCTCGCCGCCGCCGGCCTCGACCTCGTTCGGGAAATCGACCTCACCGAGCGGGTCGCGCCGGCCGCGCCGCGACTGCTCGATCGCCGCGAATCCCGATTGCGGTGGTGGCGGGCGGCGTTGCCGATCGCGCCTTGGCATCGACTCGCGGACGCGTTCCTCGGCGGCTCTGCGCTCGAGCGCCTCTACGCTTCGGGCCGCGCTTGCTACCGTGTCTTCGTCTGCGAACGCACCCGCCCATCCAAGCCGTGAAGATCCTCCGCCTCCTGCTCTGGCTGCTCGCCGCCATCCCGGCGCTCGCGGCCTTCGTCTGGGCTTCGCTCGCAGCGCAGCTGCCCGAACCGTTGGCCCTGCGCCGCGCGCTCGGCGAGTGTTCCTCGCGATGGGACTTCCAGAACCTGCTGACCTTCGACGGCGAGCCGGGGCACGTGCTCAATCGGCTGCTGCACCTCTCGCTGCTGCAGCTGCCGGGCATGACGATCGCCGCGGCCGCCTTCGCCAATGCGGCGCTTGCCGTGGTGCTCGCCGCGATGCTGGCGAGGCTGGTGCGGCGCAGCGTCCGCACCGACGGTCTCGGCCGGCCGCTGGTGCTGTTCGCGACCGCCTTGCTGGCCTGCAATCCGGCGTTCGGAGCCGACTGGCTCCACGGCGAACGCCTCGGCCGGATCATGGTACCGCTGCTGTTCGTGGTGTCGCTGTTGCTGCTGCGGCCGGGGCGGCGTTTCGCCGGCCGTGCGCTGTTGGTGCTGGTGTTCACCGCTGCCGCCGCCGCCTGCCATGATCGCGGCGCATTCGTCTTCCTCGCCCTGGTGCCGGCGATGCTCGCGCCCGGGCGGCTGGCCTGGCTGATCGCGCTGCTGCTCATCGGCAACGTCGCGGCGTTCTCGACCTTCTATCCCGCGGGATCGGTCCATCTCGCCGAGCAGGGTCTGTACGGCGGGTTGGTCGGCTCGTTCGGCGCCGCCGTCGACGAGCTGCTTCGCACCACGGGCAGCCTGTGGCCGGATCTGTGGGCCGGCCGCACGATCGACGAGCGCGTTCTCGGTGCGGTCAGCTGGTTGCTGCCGTTGCTGCTGCTGTGGCGGCCATTGCCGGCGCAGGCCGAGGTCGTCGAGGCCGATGCAGCCGGCGCGGAGTCCGGCGCGCCGGCCGCCACCGATCGTCTGTGGTGGAGCTGTATCGCGTTCGGCCTGCTGTCGGTCGCGTGGCATCACGAACGCCACGGCTTCTCGTTCCTCGTCGATCAGGCGCTGCTGCCACAGGCGCGGGACGAGCTGCTCTACGGTGGCTTCCTGTTGCCGCTCGGCGCGATCGGGGTCCTCGCCGCGCGCATCGGTCCGGCCGTCTGGCCGATCGCCGGCGGCGTCGTCATGGCGCTCACCCTGCAGAGCTGGGAACGTGGGGCCGAGGCGCTGCGCGTCGCCCGCGCCGACGCCGAGCGCGTCGAAGCCACGATGGCGATGCCGGACGGTCTGGTCGGGCCGCGCGAGAAGCGCGCCATGCCGACGCGCGACCTGGGCGAACTGCTGCAGCTCGAACAGCACGGTTGGATCCCGCGTAGCGAGGTCGGCTGGCCACCGATCATCCAGGCCGGCATCGCTGCCGAACCGCAGCCGGGGGTGGGGCGCATCTACGGTGGCGGCAGCGGGCAGGTGCGCGGCCGGGTCCGTTCGAGCCTGTTCGGCGGCCAGGTCGGTTTCGTCGTGCTGGCCGTGTCCAACGATGGCGAGCTGTTCACCGGCGTGGCCTGCGCCGTTCTCGATCGCGCGGTCGAGGACTTCGGCTTCATCGAGTGGACGGTCACACCGGTCGGCGCCATTCCCGAGGGGACGCGTCTGCGCGCGGTCGGCATCGACGTCCGCGGTCGCCACGGCTGCCGGCTCGGCCCCACCTGTGTGGTCCGTGACGGCAAGATCGTCGAGGCGGGCGAATGAAGGTGCGCGCCATCGTGACCTTCGTGCTGGCCTTGGCCGCGGTCCACCTGCTGCTGTCGTGGCCGGCCTTCCTCGCCGCGCCGCAGCTCCTCGGGCTGTCGCGGCTGGCTCCCGATGCCGCGATCGTGCTGGCCATTGCCCTGATCGGGGTGGTTTCCGGGCGCCGTCGCCGCGGGCTGCATGTCGCCGCCGCGCTGGTCGTGATCTCGGTGTTGTTCGGCACCGTGGCGGCCGAGTGGCCGAAGAACTTCGATCGCGCGTTCGAGCTGCGCGACGCCGAGATGATCTGGGGGCTGCCCCACCTGCTGTTCGATCTCGAGCCGAGCTGGCTCAACACGGCCATCATCGTGCTGCCGTTGGTGGCAGCGGTCTACCTGATCGCCTGGTTCTCGCTGTCGCGGTTGGCGGCTGCGGGAGGTCGGCGTGGCGCCGTGCTCTGGACCGTCGTCCTGCAGGCGCTCGTGCTCGCCGGCGTGGTGCGTCCGTCGATCTGGCACGACTCGCAATGCGGCGCGTTCGGCCGCGAACTCGCCGGCAGCCTCGGCGACTGGTTCGATCACGGTGGCGATCCGTCGCTGCTGCCGCCGCCACCGGGTGCCGAGAAGCTGGCGGCGGCGCCGGCCGATCTGCGCGGGCTCGAAGGCGCCGACGTGCACGTGATCTTCATCGAGTCCTACGGTCGCGTCGCGCTGCGTCACGACGACATCGCCCGCCACCTGCGCGAGCTGTATCGGCAGCTCGAAGCCGAACTCGCCGCCGCCGGCTACGCGGCCATCAGCGGCGCCTGTCGTCCCGCAGTCAGCGGCGGCGGTTCGGAGCTCGCCCATGCGCAGCTGTTCGCGGCGGTCGCGGTGCCCGACTACCGGATGTGGGAACGGCTGCAGTACTGCAAGCTCAATCCGCTGCCGCGACTGTTCGCCGATGCCGGTTACCTGACCGTCGAGGTGATGCCGGCGATGCCGCGCCACTGGCCCGAGGGCGCGAAGTTCTTCGGCTTCGCCGAGCAGGTGACCGAACTCGAACTCGGCTACGAGGGTTTCACCTATCATTTCGGCAAGATGCCGGATCAGTTCGCCCTGCATCACCTGCTCGAGCGGGTGGTGAAGCCGGCCACCAGGCCGGTGTTCTCGACCTTCATCTCGGTGACCAGCCACCAGCCATGCCGGCACATCCCGCCCTACATCGAGGACTGGAACATCAGCCCGACGACGTTCGCGGGCAGGCCGGCGCGCAGCTACGACAGGTCATGGTTCGACGTCGCCGGCAGCCCCGACACCGCGGCAGCCTACGGTGACGCACTCGGCTACAGCCTGCGCGCCGCGGTCGGCTTCACCTGTCGCCTGACGCGGCCGTCGATCGTTGTCGTGCTCGGCGATCATCAGCCGCCGATCAAGAAGGAGCTGGTGCCGTCGGACAAGAGCCACGACGTGCCGATCCACGTCTTCGCCAACCGGCCGCAGCTCCTCGAGGCGCTGGCGCCGCTGCAGCTGCGACCCGGTCTCGACGTGCCCGAAGACGTCACCGCCTTCGATTCGGCCGACTTCGCGCCGACGTTCATGCGCGCCTTCTCGCGACCGGAGTAGCTGCTGGTATCGTGCGGCGATCGAACCCTCGTCGTCGCCAACGCTGCCGCCGGGCCCCGCCGTGGTCTGGGCCTACCGCCGAACCGGCAAGTTCGCGTTCCATGCCCTGACCGGGGCGCTCGAGACCGATCCGCGAACGAAGGCTGTGCCGCTGACCTTCGCCAACGGTGTCGCGGCGGTGATCGAAGCGATCCGCGGCGCGCTCGCCGGTGTCGAAAGCACGGCCGATGACCGACCCGCGCGCTGCACGGTGCTGGTCGGTTGGTCGTTCTATTCGCCGGACTTCGCCCGCATGACCGGTGAGCTGCATGCGGTGAAGGACGCGATCCAAGACCCGCGCGTCGTCCACATCGCCGGCGGCGTGCATGCGACGGCCGAGCCGCTGGCGACCTTGCGCGCGGGCTTCGACCTGGTCGCCGTCGGTGAGGGTGAACTGCTGATCCGCGAGCTGGTCGCGACCCTGGGCGCGGCGGGCGATCTGCGCGCCGTGCCGGGCATCGCCTGGCTCGACGAGTCCGGCGAGCTGCAGCGCAACGGCCGCGGCGCGCGCCCCGTGCTCGACGACTTCCCGCCGTTCGGTCCCGACCACGACCGCTTCGGGCCGATCGAGATCACGCGCGGCTGCGTCTATGCCTGTCGCTTCTGCCAGACGCCGTACTTCGCCGGCGCCGCGTTCCGTCATCGCTCGGTGGCGAACGTGCGGCAATGGGTGCGCTACCTGGTCGGCCGCGGCTTCCGCGATCTCCGCTTCCTGACGCCGACGTCGCTGAGCTACGGCGCCGCTGGTGCCGAACCCGATCTGGCCGCGGTCGAGGCCCTGCTCGCCGGCGTGCGCGAGGAGATCGGGCCCGGCCGCAAGCTCTGGTTCGGGACGTTCCCGAGCGAGGTGCGGCCCGAGCACGTGACGGCCGCGGCGCTGATGCTGATCGCGCGGCATGCCAGCAACCGCACGCTGATCCTCGGCGGTCAATCGGGCAGCGACCGCGTGCTCGCGGCCAGCGAACGCGGTCATGACAGCGCGACGGTCGAACGCGCCGCGGCGTTGTGCGTCGAGCACGGCTTCGTGCCGCACGTCGACTTCCTGTTCGGCCTGCCCGGTGAGGACGCTGGCGATATCGAGGCGACGCTCGGACTCATGGATCGCCTCGTCGCGCGCGGTGCGAGGGTGCACGGCCACACGTTCATGCCGTTGCCCGGCACGCCGCTACGCCGGGCCGCGCCCGGGGCGATCGATGCGGCGACGCGGCGGCGATTGCTGGCGATGCAGAGTCGCGGCGCACTCTACGGTCAATGGCAGCAGCAGGAGCGGCTGGCGCGGGAGTTGGCCGGCGATCGCTGAGGTCGCCGGCGGCTCCGTTCACCGCCGTCGCAACACCGGCGGCGGCGAGATGGCGCCGACCTGGATCAGCAGGCGCTCGATCTCGGCGTGCACCTCGGGCGTCTGGCGGATGAAGAACAGCCCGTTCTGGTTGTTGAAGCTCCTGCCTTCCTTGGCCCACGAATCGGGATGCACCATCGTGGTCAACAGCGACTCGAGGCCGTCGGCCGTGACGCCGCACACAGTGTTGCCCGATTCGACCTCTTCGGGGAACAGCGGACGGTCATCGCCCGGAGTGCGCAACCTGAGGTCGGGACCGGGGAAGTCGCGCAGCGGCATCGTTGCGGCGCGCAGGTCGTAGACGCGCAGCATGAGGAGCCCGGCGTAGTCCTCGGGCTTGGTCAGGAACACGGCGCCGCGGCGATAGATCGCGCGCAGGCCGGTCTGCTGTTCGGCGGCGGCGAGGATGGTGAGCAGGTTGGTGTTGCGCGCCGAGAGGTCGAGTCGCGGCGCGGCCTCGGAGTCGCGCCGACTGCAGACGAACCGCACCGCGTCGTTGGTCGCCGCCGTGAGCGCGGCGCAGAGCTCCTTCGCGGTCATGTCCTTCGCCGCGAGCGGGGCCTTCGCCTGCCGCAGCAGCTTCACGGTGCGGGCGTGACCGGCGAGGTCGGCCTCGCGCTCGACGGCGAGCAGATCGAACTGGGCCGGAACGATGGCCGCGAGAAACAGCGGCAGCAGCAGGCAGGCAGTGCGCATTCGGAACCTCGTGCGAATGTGGGAGAGGGGCACGAAGAGTCTGGCGGCGATGGTGCGGATTGCCCAGGGGGGTGCGGGGGCTTCGGGCCTTCTTCCCGTTTGCCCGGCGATTGAGAGGGTCGGGCTTTGGCAACGAGGTGGAACCCGAGTTCGGGTTCCTCGCTGCCACGGTGATCATGCAGCTGCCAAGGGTGCCAGGTCCTCAGCTACGGCCGGCGCCGCGGACGAAGGGCTTCGATTCTCGCGATTGGTTTCCTCGCGGCTAGCCGGCTTCGGCGATCGGCCTGCATTGCCGTCATGCGTCGTCGTGCGCGAGGGATACGGACAACGCGCGGTGGGCTTGGGCATGGACGAGCAGCGCATTGGCCTTCGCCTCGAACGCCTGCACGGCATCGGCGCCAGCAGCGAAGCGGGTGGGCGGCTCCTCGAGTGCGGCGAGCTTCACGAGAGCGGCCGCGAGCTTGGCGGGGTCCCCGCCCTGCTTCCCGTCCATGCTCCGCCAGACAGCGACGATCTCCTTGGTCTTCTCGGCATAGTCGTCGATGGAGGGCTCGGCGAAGGTGGTCGAGTCCGTGGTGAGAAGTTCCGTGCGGAAGAACCCGGGCTCGACCAGCATCGTGCGGATTCCGAAGGGCTCGACCTCTGGCGTGAGCGACTCCATCCATCCCTCGATACCGAACTTCGCGGCGGCATAGGCAGTGCAGAACAATTGGCCGACGATGCCCGCGGTCGAGGAGATGGTGACCACCAGGCCGGACTGCTGCCTCCGCATCACCGGCAAGACGGCGCGAGTGACATTCATGGGGCCGAACAGCAGCGTTTCGAACTGATCGCGGACCTGTTGAGGGCTCAACTCCTCGAAGAAGCCGGCGAAGAAGTTGCCCGCGTTGTTCACCAAGACATCGATTCGCCCGAACTTCGCGGTGGCGGCTTCGACTGCGGCCTGGGCATCCCGTGGCTGAGTGACGTCGAGCTCGAGGGCCAGCAGATAGGTGCTCTCGCCGACCGCCGCCGTGACCTTTGCCGCATCACGGCCGGTGGCAACGACTGAGTGACCGGCGGCGAGGGCCGCCTTGGCGATGTCGGCACCCAGGCCGCGGCCGGCGCCGGTAATGAACCACACCTTTCGCTCCGTCATGTCACGTTCCATTGGGGTTGTGTGCGACCACCGGACCAAGAAGCCTACCGAGGCACTCACGCCTCTGCCGAACGTAGATACTACGGGGCCGGGAGTTCGTCGCGAGGCGTTCCTCGCGGGTTGCCTGCTTCGCGGCTCGTCGGCTCCTGCGCCAAGTCAGGAACCTCTGCCTGTGCTTCAACCCCCGACCTTGATGCGTCGGATCCGGATCTCCTCCCCGGCATCCATGTGCTGGAATTCGTCAACGCAGTCGCGATGA
>JAGQRA010000198.1 GCA_020425885.1 Planctomycetota bacterium
CGTTGAACAGGCGCATGTACTGGCGGTACTCCTCGGGCCGGCCGGCGTAGTACTCGGCGTACTCCTTGGTGTTGCCGCCGGTGCAGAAGGCCTTGTCGCCGGCGCCGGTGAACACGACCGCGACGCTGCTGCGGTCGTTGCTCGCCGCCCGCATGCCCATGATCACGCCCTTGACCATCTCGGTCGTGTACGAGTTGTACTGCTGCGGGTTGTCGAGCATGATGCGCGTCGCGCACAGCCCGTCGACGACGGCGCCGCTCGGGTCGTGGACGGGCAGCCGGTCGACGATCAGCCCCTGGTGCTCGGTGGCGGGAACGAGGTCGTGGCTCTTGAACTCCATCTGGATCACCCTTCGGGAACGAGGACGATGCGACGCGTCACGCGGTGGGCGTGGACGTCGGCGAAACTCTGGTTGATCGAGGCCAGCGGTCGCTGCTCGGTGAACGGCGCCAGGCTGACCTTGCCGTCGAGCACGAGCTCGAGCGCCTGCGGATACAGCTCGGGCAGGCAGCCCCAGTTGCCCTGGGCGGTGGCGTCGAACGCCATCAGGTTGGACAGCCGCACCTCGAGCTTCTTCGGCGTGAAGCCGACGACCGACAGGTAACCGCCGTGGCCGAGCAGCGAGTAGGCGGTGTTCTGGCCCGCGGTCGTCCCCGAACACTCGAAGATCTTCCAGCGGAACGTCGGCACCGAGCGTTCCTTGGCGAAGTCGCGCACGGCCTTCTTGATCGCCTTGAAGTCGAGTTCGTCGGCGCGCAGGGTCAACTGCGCGCCATGCGCGGCGGCGAGGTCGAGTTTGCCCTGGTCGACGTCGATGGCGATCACCGGCGCGCCGCGCGCCGCCGCGATCTGCACCGCGTAGCCGCCGACGCCCCCGGTGCCGATCACGATCGCCATCGCATCGCTGGCCAGGTCGCTGCGCCGGATCGCCTGGAACGGCGTCGTCACCGCATCGGCGAGCACGGCCAGGGTCGCGAGATCGACGCCGGCCGGATTGAGCGAACGGTCGGCGAGATCGGGCACGGCGCAGAGCCCGCGCGACGGCACCCGGACGTGGCTGGCGAAGCCGCCATGGACGTCATTGCCGGGGAAGATCTGCGACGGGCAGACCGAACCATGACCCTGATGGCACGCCTCGCAGTTGCCGCACGGCATCACCGCGGGTACGACGACGGCCTTGTCGAGCCAGTGCTCGGCGCCCGCCCCGGCCTCGACGACGACGCCGCTGATCTCGTGACCGAGGGTGATCGGCAGCGGCATCCGCGTCGGCACGGCGTCGTAGTAGAAGCCGAGGTCGGTGTGGCAGATGCCGCAGCCGGCGACCTTGACGATGACTTCGCCCTGCTGTGGGGTCTCGGTGCGCGTCTGTTCGCGCATCGGTTCGCCGGCGGTGACGAACGTCCAGGCTCTGACTTCGGCCATGCTGTGCCTTCGCGCTTGTTCGGTGGTGGAACCGCCACCCTAGGGGTGACGGTGCCAGGGCGAATAAGCACGTTGGGCCGGACCCAGGGTGCATGGTTCGTAGCCGGTCGACGACGCTGCTGGCCCGTCGCCGTGTCGAGGCAGGTTTCTAATACCCGACGATCATCGCCAGTCCGTTCGAGCTGCTCAGCGACATCAGCGTGCCGAAGGCATCGAGCTGGATCTGGAAGAACTGGTGGTAGAGCAACAGGCCCGACAGCGACGGGGCGTTCGGGATCTGGAACTGGATGTGGCTGCTGCCGGCGGTCGGGATCGCGAGCTGCGCCGATTCGAGGCTCGACAGCTGGTCGCAGCCGGGAAGGCCGGCCGGGTGCAGCGAGACCAGCGACGTCCCCGGTGAGTCGAAGCCGATCGCCGCGTAGCCGAGCGAACCGGTCGCGAAGCCGGTCGCCGTCGAGCGGAACGAGCCGCCGAGTTCGGGCGTGGTGTCGTATGCCAGCACGAGCGGACCGGCGGGACCGACACACGGCGTCGGCAACACGTTCACGGCGGCGTGCTCGGGGATGTGCGCGAGTTCGGCAATGAACGTGCCGGTGGTGGCGAACAGCGTCGCCGTGGTGTCGTCGTAGCCGAACCCGGTCGGGGTCGCGAGGCCGAGCTGACGCAGCGACCAGCAGGCTTGGACGTGCCCCTGCAGATCGACGCCGAGCGCGCGCTGGTGGTTGGCATCACCGAGGATCAGCGTCCGCCGCAACGGATCGTAGGCCAGGCTGCCGAGGGCCTCGACGCGCGGCGAGCGCAACGCCAGTCGTTGCCGGACGACGCCGTTGCCGTCGTAGCGGACGACGAACTCGCCGCTGCCACTGCCGGCGACCAGATCGCCGGTTTCGGGCAGCCACGCGACCGCGCTGAGATCAGGGACGTTCGCGACCGTCGACCAGCCACGGCCGGTGGGCACGCCCGTCGGTCGCAGTTCGTGGACGTACCTGCTGCGGTCCGCGATCCAGAGGTTGCCGGACTGTGGATCGACGGTCACGGCGATCGCATCGGGGCCGGCGGGGATCGTCACGGCCAGGGTTCGCACCAGCGTCCTGGCACTGTCGTAGACATCGACGCGGTTCTGATGCAGCACGTAGGTCGCGCCGCGCGATGGATCGACGGCGACGCCGCGTGCGGCGCCGTTCGCGGGCCACAACGCCGCGATCGACGCCGAGCCGATGCACGACTCGGCGAGGAAGTCGACGGCGCGATCGGGCGGCTGCGGCGTGAAGGTCGAGCGCGCGGTCACCGACAGCGCGAGGATGTTGCCGACGGTCAGCTGCGGTTGCGGCGCGGCCGGCCCGAAGTGGTCCATGACGATCGTCGTGTTGCCGTCGAAGGCGATGCCGGCCACGTTGAGCGTGAGCGGTGGCAGGCCGAACTGCTGGCGCTTGATCACCGACTCGCCGGCGCGGACGAACAGCACCGCATCACCATTGCTCCACACGCCGCGAGGGGCGATGTCCTGGACCGCGATCGCCTCGATCGGGGAGCCGGTCGCGAGGTCGAGGAACAGCGTCGCGCGGTCGGGATCGGAGGTCGCGTAGAGGATGCGATCGGAGCCGTGCTCGACGAAGTAGAGCTCGCTGGTCGCGCTGCCGCCGGTCGCCGGCGTGGTGTTGACGTTCAGGTACTCGAGTTCGCACTCGATCGCGGTGTCGGGGTCGAGGCTCGCGGCGCAGGCCGCCTCCGGCCACAGGTTGCCGGCGGCATCGAGCACGAAGACCCGGCCTGGCTCGTTGGCGATGCTCGACTGCTCGGTGGCGCGGTCGCTGGCGAAGTAGAGCGCCGCGCCGCTGCCGAGCGCGGCGATGTCGTCGTAGCCGCGCGAGAAGGCCGCGACCCGGCGCCCGGCCAGCGCGCCGACCGTGGTCCTGCCCGAAGGGCCCTGCAGGCCGAGGTCGACGTCGCCGATCGGCGGCAGCCCGGGCACGGCGATCGATTGCAGCTTGGTGACGCCGCCGATCGTCACCGAGACATCGACGTACGGATCGGCAGGATTGAAGCCCGGCAGGTCGTCGCAATCGCAGATCGTGCCGGGGCCCGGGATCGTGAACGATCCCGACCAGTCGTGCTGGACGCGACCGAAGCGATCGGGCTTGCTGGTCTTGACGAAGGTCCAGCCGCTGAAGGCCGCGGTCGCCAGCAGCGGCGTCACGCAGTCGTCGAAGACCAGGTCTTCGTCGTAGAAGTTGCCGGTGTAGGTCGGCACTACCGCCGGCGCGACGGGCACCCGTCCGACCCAGCCCAGCGTCTGATAGGTGATCGACACCGTGACGGCACCGCCCTGGATGAACGGTCCGCAGGGCGGCCCGTTGTTGCCGGCGGTCTTGGCCTGAGCGAGCGTGAAGGTGAACTGGGCACTCGCGGTGACACACAGCATCGCGGTGACGGCGGCGAGGCGGAGCAGCCTCTGGCTTGATGGAATGAGCATCTGTTGTTTCCCTTGGTCTGATCGAAGGCCCGACGTGGGCCCCGAAGCTCCGGGTGCCGTGGCGCGGAAGGCGTGACGGC
>JAGQRA010000199.1 GCA_020425885.1 Planctomycetota bacterium
CGGTGCTGAAGACCGCCGGCTTCGACCTGATCCTGCTCGAGAGCAGCGGCATCGGCCAGAGCGACACCGAGATCACCGAGCACGCCGACCTCTCGCTCTACGTCATGACGCCCGAGTTCGGCGCCCAGAGCCAGCTCGAGAAGATCGACATGCTCGACTACGCCGACCTGGTCGCGATCAACAAGTTCGATCGCCGCGGTGCGCGCGACGCCCTGCGCGACGTCAAGAAGCAGGTGCAGCGCAACAAGAAGGCGTTCGAGATGCCGGTCGAGGAGATGCCGGTCTACGGCACCATGGCGGCGCAGTTCGCCGACCCGGGCACCAACCGACTCTACAAGGCGATCGCGCAAGCGCTCGCCGGGTGCCGGCCCGGACCCGGCGGCAGCCGCGACGGCAGTCGATTCGAGAGCACCCTCGAGCTCACGATCGGCGACCCCGGCACCGACCACGTCATCCCGACCGACCGCGCGCGCTATCTCGCCGAGATCGCCGCCGACAACCGCCGCTACGACGCCTGGGCGCGCGCGCAGAGCGCCCTCGCCGAGCGCATCTACGTGCTCGAACAGGCGGCGCTCGAACTGCCCGAGGGCGAGGCCCGGGCCGCGGCCACCGCCGCCGCCGCCGAACTCGACAAGCAGCTCGCGCCCGAATGCCGTGACCTGATCCGCGGCTGGGACGAGCTCGCCGCCGGACTGACGGCCGAACACTCGGTGTTCCGCGTCCGCAATCGCGAGATCCGGATCCGGAACCACAGCCGTTCGTTGTCGGGCCTCGACGTCCCCAAGGTCGCGCTGCCGCGATGGCGGAGCCACGGCGAACGGCTGCGCTGGTTGCTCACCGAGAACGTGCCGGGCCGGTTCCCGTTCGCGGCCGGCGTCTACCCGTTCAAGCGCACGGCCGAGGATCCGACCCGCATGTTCGCCGGCGAGGGCGGCCCCGAGCGCACCAACCGCCGCTTCCACTACCTGTCGCACAACCAGCCCTACAAACGGCTGTCGACCGCGTTCGACAGCGTCACGCTCTACGGCGAGGACCCGGCCCGGCGCCCCGACATCATGGGCAAGGTCGGCAACGCCGGCGTCTCGATCTGCACGCTCGACGACTGCAAGCGGCTCTACTCCGGCTTCGATCTCTGCGACCCGGTCACCTCGGTGTCGATGACGATCAACGGCCCGGCGCCGATGATGCTCGCGTTCTTCCTCAACGCGGCCATCGACCAGCAGTGTGAGAAGTGGCTGCACGCGAACGGTAAGACCGACGAGGCGAACGCCGCGATCGACGCGCTGTTCGCGGAGCGCGGCGTCGAGCGACCGCGCTACCGTGGCGAGCTGCCCACCGGCCACAACGGGCTCGGCACCATGCTGCTCGGCGTCACCGGCGACATGGTCGTGCCGGCCGCGGACTACGCCCGCATCCGCAGCGAGACCCTGGCCGTCGTGCGCGGCACGGTGCAGGCCGACATCCTCAAGGAGGACCAGGCGCAGAACACCTGCATCTTCAGCACCGAGTTCGCCCTGCGCATGATGGGCGACGTGCAGCAGTTCTTCACCGAGAACGGCGTCCGCAACTTCTACTCGGTGTCGATCTCGGGCTACCACATCGCCGAGGCCGGCGCCAACCCGATCACGCAGCTCGCCTTCACGCTCGGCAACGGCTTCACCTACGTCGAGTACTACCTCTCGCGCGGCCTCGGCATCGACAGCTTCGCGCCGAACCTGAGCTTCTTCTTCAGCAACGGCACCGATCCCGAATACGCGGTCATCGGCCGCGTCGCGCGCCGCATCTGGGCCAAGGCGATCAAGCACAAGTACGGCGGCAACGAGCGCAGCCAGATGCTCAAGTACCACATCCAGACGTCGGGCCGCTCGCTGCACGCGCAGGAGATCGACTTCAACGACATCCGGACCACGCTGCAGGCGCTCTACGC
>JAGQRA010000200.1 GCA_020425885.1 Planctomycetota bacterium
CTCGGCCAGCGAGGAGGCTCCTGCCGGCGGCACGAATTGCATTGCCGCCAAGGTGAGCTTGCCGAGCAGGGTGAGCGCCAGGCCGTCGACCTGCTGCGGGGTCAGCTCGGCCGTGCTCTTCACCGCGTAACGGAACACCGGCTGGCGCCAGGGCTGGTCGGCATCCGCACCTTCGAGCAGCTCGGTGAGCTCGGTCGCTGCCCACCAGGCCTCGCGACCGTGATGCACCACCACCGGCATGACGCACGGCAGGCTCCGGCGACCCGGATCCTCGCGCAGCAGGTCGCGCCACAACCCGAGCACGTAGTCGAGCATTCGGATCACCATCCAGCGGACGACCCGGGAGCTGTGTTCGACCAGCAACAGCAGGTACACCGTCCCCCCGGTCACCCTGCGGATCTCGAACAGCAGATCGGTCTGATGCCGACGCAGGTCCCGGTCCAGGCGCGTCCCTTCCAGCAGGGTCAGTGTCGACCAGTCCAGTGCACCCACTACCTCAGGTGGCAGAACGGTACGCAGCAGCGCCGCGGCGTGCTCGGGCTGACCGAAGGTGTAGCGGAACAGCGAGTCATGCGGTG
Source organism: Planctomycetota bacterium (assembly GCA_020425885.1). The sequence goes on from JAGQRA010000200.1 coordinate 579, forward strand.
AGTTGACCACACACCCCTGTGTGCAGAATCCGCCGGCGGTTACACGAAATGTGGTGCTGGCGGATCGGCAGGCGATCCCGGCTACGGGGGGCTACCTCGATGTTGTTTCTGGTCCTGGCACCGAACCAACCTTCATCAGGACCGGCGCAGTCAAGGCGTGGCCACCGAAGCGGACGACGAACTTGCCGTGGTCCTTGCTGCCCGACTTCACCTTGATGGCGATGCCGAGTTCCTCGGCGATGTCCTCGCTGGTGTCGTGAACCAGCGGCACCTCGATGCCACCCTGGAGACGTTCGGCCTGGAACGCATCGATGCGCTGCTTCTTGACCTCGGCGGCATCGTGGATGCCGAGCACGAACTTGCCGGGCTCGTGCTGGGCGACGGTCAGGTAGTAGTAGCCGGCGGGCACCGTGACGCCGCCCATGAGGAGGTCGACCGAGTTGTCGAGCGAGGTCCAGAAGTCGGCGCCGAAGCGCCACTTCTTGCCCAGCATCGCGGCGTCGTCGACCATCGCGTCGTACTTGTCGCGCCACGCGACCGGGGAGTACTGGATGGCGATCTGACCCGGCGAACCGGCGCGGTTGAACCAGGCGACGCGGGCACACTTGCGCTCGTTCTGGATCGCGAAGACCTGCATCCGATCGGGACCGGCCTGCTTGTTGATCCGCTCCAGGATCTTGGCGAAGCGCGGGTCCTTGCGCAGCACATCCATGTCGCTGTCGCCCTCGATGTGCTCCGGCCGATCGAAACCGGCGGTCGCGGCCTTGTCGAGCCAGCCGAACGCCTCGTCGACCTTGCCTTGCAGTGCATAGACGCAGGCCGCGTTGTAGGAGGCCACGGCTGCGACCTCAGGGAACTCGGCGGCCCGCTTGTGGACCGGCAGCGCCTCGTCGAGCTTGCCCAACGCGTGCAGGCAATAGCCGAGCAGCTGCCACGAGGTGCCGTCGTCGGGAGCGGCCGCGGTCACCCTTCGGAAACCGGCCGCGGCGGCTTCGAACTCGCCGCCCTGCAGCGCCTCGCGGGCCTCGGCCCGCAGGGTGGTCACATCGGGAACCGACTTGCCTTCCTGGGCCGGGAGGAATCCGGCAGATATGACGAGGGCGGTGGCAGAGACGAGGGAGAGCAAACCGTGACGATGCATCGAAACCTCCATGGGACGAGGGAAACGGAGCTGTAGTCGCAGCGATGGCTCCGGCCTCGACAACCAGATCGGAATTCCGCAGTGCGGCCCGCCGACCCACCCCGACGCGCTGGCTACACTTGGAACGATGCCCTCGTCGTTCAGGTTCGGCACCGCTGCGCCCGCCCTGCTGCCGTTGTCGCTGCTGCTGCTGTCGGCCGCCGGCCGCGCGCAATGGCCCAATCCCCAGGTGCCGCCGCAGAACCCGATCACCGCACCTAAGACCGTCCTCGGCAAGATCCTGTTCTGGGAGGAGCAGCTGTCGAGCGACGACTCGATGGCCTGCGGCACCTGCCACGTGCCGGAGTTCGGCGGCGGCGAGCCGCGCACGCTCGGCACCCTGCATCCGGGCCTCGACGGCAGCTACGGCACGGCCGACGACATCCATGGCTCGCCGGGCCTGGTGCGCCAGTCCGCGGCCGGCGACTTCACCCACGATGCGACCTTCGCGCTGGCGCGCCAGGTGACCCGCCGGCAATCGCCGACCAACCTCGGCGCCGCCTTCCACATCGATCTGTTCTGGGACGGCCGCGCCGGCGGCACCTTCATCGATCCGGAAACCAACCAGGTCGCGCTGAGCTACGCCGGCGCGCTCGAGAACCAGGCCATCGGCCCGATCCTCAGCGACGTCGAGATGGGACATGTCGGCCGCAGCTGGCAGGACGTCCGCGCCAAACTCCAGCGTGTCCGCCCGCTGGCCCTGGCCACCGGGCTCACGCCCGACATCCGCCAGGCGCTGCAGCAGCACGTCGACTATCCGGGCCTGTTCGCCGCCGCCTTCGGCGATCCGGCGATCACCGCGGTCCGCATCGCGTTCGCGATCGCGACCTACCAGCGCACCCTGATCCCCGATCAGACGCCGTGGGACCGTTTCATGAACGGGCAGACCAGCGCCCTCACCAGCAACCAGCAGCAGGGCTGGGCGCTGTTCACCGGGTCCGCGCGCTGCGCCCTGTGCCACCTCGACCCACTGTTCTCGGACGACATGTTCCACAACCTCGGCTTGCGGCCGAAGGCCGAAGACGGCGGCCTCGGCGCGGTCATCCACGTGCCGAGCGAGGACGGCTCGTTCAAGACGCCGACGCTGCGCAACTCGGGGCTGCGCCAACGCCTGTTCCACAACGGTCAGAGCGCCGCGTTGCTCGACCCGAGCCAGGTCACCGATCCGGCCTCGGTGCTCAATGTCTATCTCAACGGCGGCGGCGTCGATCGATCCAACCTCGACCCGTTCATGACGGTGCTGTCGCAGTACAACGTCACCCCCGCCGACCTGCTGCAGGTGTTCGACTTCGTCGCCAACGGCCTCACCGATCCGCGCGCCGCGGCGGGCCTGCCACCGTTCGACCATCCGCAGCTGCGCAGCATGACCGTGCCAGCGCCGGTCATGTTCGGCCGCGGTCATGCCGGATCGGCCGCGGAGCCGTTCCTGATCGACACCGTGCCGCCGTGGCCCGGCAATGCCTCGTACCGGCTCGGCCTCGCCGGCGGTGACGGCGGCGGCATTGCGGCGCTCGGCTTCGGCCTGCAGCCGATCGTGCCGACGCTGATGGCCGGGCTGCCCTGGAACGTCTTCGTCACCGACTTCCAGCTGTTCCTGCTCAGCGGCCCGGCCGGCGCCCCCGGCGTCGCGACCTGGCACCTGCCGGTGCCGAACGATCCGCTGCTCACCGGGTTGCCGCTCTACTTCCAGCTGTTCGCGCAAGACGCTACGGCAGCCGGCGGCGTCGCGGCGAGCAAGGGCTGGGAGTTCGTCGTCCGATGAGCGGCGCGTGATTGCGGGGGAGTGGCACCGACGAGTCCGCGCCATGGTCATGGCTCCCAAGGCGCGCAACGAAGGGCAAGCCCTCTACCAGTGCCCGATCACACCCTCGGCGGCATCGGAGAGCACCGCACCGACGGCATTGACGCCGGCGTCGAGGACGACGGCCTGGTTGTGGAAGTGCAGGCCGACGAGGCCGGGCCAGTTCGGGATCGGCAGCTCGAACTTCGCCTGGTTGTTCTGGCCGAGCACGAGCATGGCGTTGTCGAGGCTGATGTGCTGGAAGCAGCCGGGCATGCCGTACTGCGCGAGCGGCGTCGGGGTGATGCGATTCCAACCGAGCACCATGAACGCGGCGCTCTGCGGCAGGTCGAACAGCGTGACCCGCAGCGGGGAGCCGATGCGCGGGGTGTCGCGCGGGATCAGGCGGGTCGTCGGGCGCGAACCCGAGCAACCGTTGGCGAAGGCGACGTAGCGGGTCGTCGGTCCGACGCGGGCAACGGATTGCATGTTCTTGGCCGAGATCTGCACGTAGGACTCGCCCGGGCCCAGGGGCGGGATCCGGTCTTCGCCGGACGCGATCCAGCCCGCGGCGACAACCTCGCCGTCGGATCGACGCGCGAGGATGTGGCTGTAGCCGGCGTCGATCTCGACGAAGACGACGCCGGGCGGCAGCGGTGGCACCGGGATTGCCGCGGACCCCCAGAACTCGATCTCGCCATCGGATCTCAGTGCTGCGGTCTTCGACTCGCAGGTCGCGACTTCGACGTAGGTGATCCCTGGCGGTGGCGTCGGCCCACCGGACGTTCCCCACACGATCACGCCATCCGAACGCAGCAGCACCGTCAGGTATGTCTGTGCGTCAGCCTGAACGTAGCTCACTCCGGGAGGCAAAGTCGGGAGGTTCGGGACGCGACGGGGATCGCCAAAGCCGACCGCCTGACCGTCCGAGCGGATCGCGACGGTATGCAGGCTCGCCAGCGCGGCGTCGACGTAGGTCACGCCCGGCGGTAGCGGCGGCACGTTGCACCGACCGTCGGGATTGTCACCCCATGCGAGCAGTTGCCCATCCGAACGCAGCGCCGCGGCATGGCGCCAGCCGGCGTAGACCTTCTCGTAGCGCAGACCCGGTGGCAGTGGGGGAACCGCGGCAATGAGGTGCGAGTCGGGGCCCTCGACGACGATGTTGCCGTCGCTGGTCACGGCGAACGCGTGCCGGTACCCGCTCACGACTTCGACGAACCGTTGACCGACGGCGGGCAGCCGCAATGGCTGCCCGCCGTACGGCCCACCCCAGCCCATCACCGAACCATCCGAGAGTCGCGCCAGGCTGGTGAATCCACTTGCAGCAATCTCTACCACGCTGAGACCGGGCGGCAGCGGCGTCAGCGAGCATTGGCCCGAGTAATTCCAACCCCAGGCGTCCAGTTGTCCATCGGAGCGCAAAGCCAGCGTGTGGGCCCCGCCGAGTGCGAAGTCGACGTAGCTCACCCCCGGTGGCAGGGCCGGGATGTTGCACTGCCCTTGCAGGTTGTTGCCCCAGGTCACGATCACGCCATCGGACCGCCTGGCGAAGACGTGACTCATGGCCCACAGATCGAGGTAGCGGGTCCCGGGGGGAAGTGGCGGTACGTTGGTCTCACCGTAGAAGGTGCCGCCGGAGTCCCATGTCAGGATGTTGCCGTTGGACAACAGCACCATCGACCAGGTCAGGCCAGCCGCGATCTTCAGCACGGAGGCACCGGGTGGCAGCGGCGGGATCACGGTCAACACTCCTGCATTACCCATGTAGCTCGCCCAACTCACGAGCACGCCGTCCGATCGCAGCGCGAGGGCATGCTCGGCGCCGATCGCAACCGACACATAGGTGACCCCGGGGGGCAACTGTGGTGGCGACGGCCAAAAGCTGTAGTTGTTGTTCCAATCCAGAACCGAGCCATCCGAGAGGATGCCCACCGCGTACTGGCCGTTCATGGCGACATCGACGAACTGCAGCCCCGGCGGCGGCTCCGGCGGATTGCAGATGCCGTAGTTGCCCGTGTCCTCGCCATGCACGTAGAGGCGCCCGTCGCTGCGGATCACGGCGGTCGGGCCGCCGCTGACGATGTGCGTGGCCGGCAACCGATACGCATCGGTGTCGTAGCTGAAACTGCTCCAACCCCGCAGAGCGTCCTGCCCGGGCAGGACCGCACCTCCGACATGCAAGAGGAACAACGACAGAAATGCGGCCGTGGAGTGTCGGGTGATCATGATCACACTTCCTTGCCTACGACTCCGGCGACGCCGTGCTGCATCGCCGAAGTTGCCTGTGGATTCAGGGAGTCAGTACGAGAACACGATGGTCGGAGACGAAGCCAACTGCGCCCCCGTGCAGGAGAGCGGGTTGACCAGGAAGGTCGCCACCTGGGCCGAGAAGGTCATCCCGGTTCCGGGGGGCAACACCAACGGAATCCGGTAGGAGGTCAGACCGCTGTAGAGGATCCAGGGCAGAGGCGTTCCTCCGGGAACCCAATCCTCGATCCCCAGCACGAGTGAGGCAGGCGGCGTCGGCACGCCGAACTGCACGACGGACATCACGAAGCTGGTGTCGAACGGAGGCCGATCGATCAGCAGCCAATGGATCGACACCGGCGTCGGCCCGGAGGGGCCGGTCACAATCGGGCTGGCCTGCGGACCAGGACCTTCCCAGTCGAGCATCATTCGGCGCAGGTCCGGGGGGTCCATCCCCGCAATCTGGGTCCCGAACGGCAACAACGCACAGGTCGGAGTCGTCGCGCCCGTCATGCCCGGCGGCACTGCCGGGATGGAAGCCGAATGGTGCACTTGGGTCCCGGTGCCGTCCGTGCGACCGACACCTGGCGGCAGCATGGTGAGGACCGCGCGCACAGCATCCCGCCCGCTCAGGTAGCCACGAGCCAGCGGGCCACCCGTGACCGGGAACCCTGACGAATCGGTGGAGCCGACGACATTCACCCGGCCGCGCTCGTCCACCGCGACGCCGCCACCGGCGCGCGAACCGAGCCCGAAGTCTTCATAGTCGAGTCCGGCACGGCC
>JAGQRA010000201.1 GCA_020425885.1 Planctomycetota bacterium
CGAAGCGCCCCGATGCCGCGTCCTGCTCGTGCACCAGCCAGTCGGCCGCCTGCCGCACCGCATCCCGATGCACGCGATCGGCCTGCGCCAGCAGCGCGAGCAACGCCAGCCCGGTCACGCCGATGTCCTGGCCCGGGTTGCCGGCGCCGGTGCACCCCAGCCCAGGCGGATCATTGGCCATGAAACCGTCGCAGTCCCAGCAGCCGGAGGCATCCTGGTGACCGAGCAACCAGGCTGTGCCGCCGGCGATCGCCTCCGTCACCTTCGGTTCGCGAAACGCGGCGCGGCGCTCGGCGCGGGCCGAGAACTGCGGCGACACCACGACGTCCCGGCCGTCGCCGCCGCCATCGGCCGACTGCGCCGACAACGGCGCGGCGGGCAGCACCATCAGACAGACCAGCACCGCCGCACCGGGCAGCGAAGACGCGAGTGGATTGGCAGCGATTCTCATCAGATCGGATCTCCAGGCCGGAAGTGTAGCGTCGACGCTCCGGGCGCGAACGCACCCCTTGACGCCGCCCCACCATGGCCGCACCCTTCGCCCCCGATGCCACGCTCGAAGGGCACCCCGCTGCGCGCTTTCGCGATCTTCCTGCTCGCGGGGGTGATCGGTGTCGGCGGCGGCCTGCTGGGTTCGGGTTTCCAACACGGTCTGACCTGGATCCAGCACCTGTTGACCGACATCGAGCCGGGCAAGGAGCACCTTTCCGAGGCCGTACGCCGTTCGCTGGCATGGTGGCAGATCCTGCTGATGCCGGCCGTCGGCGGCCTCGTCGCCGGCGCCATCATCCTGATCCTGCGCGGCAAGAAGGCGCCGTTCGGCATCTCCGATCTGGTCGTGCTGGTGCAGCTGCGCAAGGGTGTGCTGCGCTTCCGCGAGAGCCTGGTGCAGATCCTGGCCTCGGCCTGCACGATCGGCACCGGCGGCAGCATCGGCAAGGAAGGCGCCAACTCGCACATCGCGGCCACCGTGGCCTCGCTGCTCGGCCGCGCCGCCAAGCTCAACTCGCGCACCCGTTCGGTGCTGATCGGCTGCGGCATCGCCGCCGGCATGGCGACCTCCTACAACGCGCCGATCGCATCGGCGATCTTCGTCATGGAGATCGTGCTCGGCAACTTCGCGATGGACGTCTGCGCGCCGATCGTCGTCGCCGCGGTGCTGGCGACGATGATCCGCGGCGAGTGGCTCGGCACCGGCGCCATCTACGGTCGTTGCCTCGAAGGCGTGCACACCCTGCCGTGGCACCTGGCGTTGCTGGCCCTGGTGCTGGGCGTGTTCTGCGGCCTCGGCGGCCTCATCTTCCGGCGTTCGGTCTCGTTCGCGCGCGGCCTCTTCCAGCGGCTTCGCCTGACGCCGCCGCTGGCGCTGGCGCTGGGCGGCCTCGCCGTCGGCGCCATCGGCATCTTCATGCCCGAGACCTGGGGCAACGGCTTCGAGGTCATCGAGAAGATCGCGCCCGAACCCGATGAGTCCGGCGCCCGCATCCTGCCCGGGGCCTCGCTGCTGCTGACGCTGTTCGTCTGGAAGCTCGTCGCCACCTGCGCCACGGTCGGCTCGGGCGGCCTCGGCGGCATCTTCACGCCCAACCTCGTCATCGGTGCGGCGTTCGGCAGCTTCTTCGCCTACGGCATCAGCGCGCTGGGCATCGGCACCGACCTCGGTACGATGAAGGGCGCCGAGCAGCTCGCGGTGTTCGCCTTCGTCGGCATGGCCGGCCTGACGGCCTCGACGATGCACGCGCCGGTGACCGCGGTCGTGCTCGTGTTCGAGCTGACGGGGCACTACGAGATCGTGCTGCCGGTCATGCTGTGCAGCATCGTCGCCAGCATCACCGCGACCCTGCTCGATCCCGACAGCTACTACACGGCCGCGATCCGTGCCCGTGGCGAGGAGGTGCCTTCCGGCATCGAGGATCTGGCCATCCGCAGCACCTTCGTCCGCGATCTGATGCGCCGCGACTGCCTGACCATCGGCGACAAGGCGAGCTTCGACGAGGTCATGCTCATGCTCGGCACCCACCGCGGCGACACGATCTACGTCCACGGCGAGGACGCGGCGCTGATCGGCCGCATCGAGCTGCAGGACGTCAAGAACTTCATCAACGACCCGACCCTGAGCTCGGTGGTGATCGCCGCCGACCTGACGCGGCCGGTAGTGACGGTCCACACCGAGGACTCGATCGCCGAGGTCATGCCGCGCTTCGACGACCCCGAGCTGCGTGAGCTGGCGGTCGTGTCCTCGGGTCAGCCGCACCGGCTGCTCGGCCGGGTCCGCCATCTCGACGTCATCGCCTCGATCGGCAGCGAGGTGCTCGGCCCGCAGCGCCGCAACACCCGCATCCCGGTCGTCGGCCGCGACGGCCGCGACCTGCAGCTGCCGCCGGGCCATCGTCTGGCCACCGTGCCGGTGCCCGACGCCTGGGTCGGCCACGCCGTCGACGCGCTGCCGGCGGAGGGCCGCAGCGAGATCGTCGTCGTGCTCGAGCTACGCCGCCAGAACGGCAGCGAGCAGGCGCACGCGGCGACGCCGGGACTGGTCCTCGAGGAGGGCTCGCAGATCGTCGTCATCGGCAGCGCCGAGGCGATCCGCAAGCTGCGCGACAAGGCCCGGAGCGAACCGTCCTGAGCGGCGCCCGAATCTGGAGGCAGCGCTACTCGACCTCGACCAGCAGCGCACCGGCCGCGACCGCTTCACCCTGCTTGCACAGCACTCGCTGGACGACGCCGGCGGTCTCCGCGAGGAGCGGGTTCTGCATCTTCATCGCCTCGAGCACGACCAGCGGCTGACCCGCCTCGACGGCGTCGCCGACCTCGACCTTGAGCGCGACGACGATGCCCGGCATCGCCGCCCGCAACTCGCGCCGGCCGCCCGGCCGGTTGCTGGCGACGGCATGCGCGGCCCGCTCGCGATCGTCCTCGACCTCGACCTCGAAGCGCTCGCCGATCATCTGCAAGGTCACGACGCCGCGCCCGATGTCGGCGACGACGTCGTAGCTTCTGCCATCGACCAGCAACGAGAAGGCCGCCCCATCACCGACCAGCGACAGATCGAGAGCGAAGGACCGATCGCCACAATGGGCCACCAGCCCGGCGGCCGTCTGCTCGAAGTAGAACTCGCGCTCCTCGCCGTCGAAACGGGCCAGGTACTTCACGTGCCGTTCCTCCACGCCCGGCCGGTGCGCGCGAGCCAGGCCCATTGCGGCGTCGACTGGCGACGATCCTGACCGCGGAAGGCGGCCCTGGCACCGGCCCGTTCGGAGGCGAGGTAACGCGCCGCCGCCGCCGCCAGCATGACGAGGTCGTGGCGCCCGGACTCGGGCCCGCAGTCGACCCGCTCGAGGATGCCGGTGTCGTAGTCGCCGCTCGTGAACTCGGCGCTGCGCAGCACGCGCAACGCGACCGGCAGCGAGGTCGAGACGCCGACCAGGCGGAACTCGCGCAGCGCGCGTTCGCAGCGGGCGATCGCCTCGGCGCGGTCGGCGCCGTGCACGATCAGCTTGCCGAGCATGCTGTCGTAATACGGCGTCACTTCGAGCCCGGTGTAGAGCGCGGCATCGAGTCGCACGCCCGGGCCGCCGGGCAGCCCCAGCCGCTCGATGCGGCCGAGCGACGGGAAGAACGTGGCGGGATCCTCGGCATTGACGCGGACCTCGATGGCGTGGCCGCGCGGCTCACCGGGGACCGCCGCCGCCTCGCCGGCACCGACGCGGATCTGCTCGCGCACGAGGTCGACGCCGTATCGCATCTCGGTCACCGGGTGCTCGACCTGCAGCCGCGTGTTCATCTCGAGGAAGTAGAACTCGTCGCCCGCGACCAGGAACTCGACCGTGCCGGCGCCGACGTAGCCGACGGCGGCGGCGAGACCGCAGGCCGCCTCGCCCATCCGCCGCCGCAGCTCGGCGGTCAGCGCCGGGCACGGCGATTCCTCGACGAGCTTCTGATGGCGGCGCTGCACCGAGCACTCGCGCTCGCCGTAGTGGACGACGGTGCCGTGCTTGTCGGCCATGACCTGGATCTCGACGTGGCGCGGATGCGAGACGAGCTTCTCGACGTAGACGCGATCGTCGCCGAACGAGCTCCTGGCCTCGGCCTGTGCCATCTCGAACGCGGCCTGCAGCTGCGACTGCTCGCGCACGATGCGGATGCCCTTGCCACCGCCGCCGGCCGCGGCCTTGAGCATGATCGGGTAGCCGATCTCGGCGGCCGCCGCGACCAGGCGCGCCGGCCCGAGGTTCTCCTGCAATCCCGGCACCAACGGCACGCCGGCCTTCGCCGCGATCGCGCGCGCCTGCACCTTGTCCCCCATCGCGGTGATCGCCTCGGGCGGCGGACCGAGGAACTCGATGCCGCGTTCGCGGCAGGCGCGCGCGAAGGCGGCGTTCTCGCTGAGGAAGCCGTAGCCGGGATGGAGCGCATCGCAATCGGTGGCCACGGCCGCCGCGAGGACGCGATCGGCATCGAGGTAGGTCGCGGCTGCCGCCTCGCCCTCGAGCCGTACCGCATGGTCGGCGCGGCGGACGTGCAGGGCGTTGCGATCGGGATCGGAGAACACCGCCACGGTCTCGATCCCCATCTCGCGCGCGGTGCGGATCACACGCAGCGCGATCTCGCCACGGTTGCTGATCA
>JAGQRA010000202.1 GCA_020425885.1 Planctomycetota bacterium
CGACATCCTCGGGCGACCGTTGAGTCCCGAACAGCGCCGCCTCGGGTGCGGGCGTCGGCCCGACAGCGGGCCGGAACATGAAACAGGCCACCTCTTCCTCGAGCTCCGGCTCGTCGAGGTCCGCCGCCACCGCGCTCGACTCGGAGGCCACAGTGGAGGCGACACCGTTCGCGTCTTCGATGGACGCGGCATCGTCCACATCATCGCCGGCGAGGGTGAGGTCGGCGTCGACATCCTCATCCGAGGTGACCTCCTCCGCAGCCGAAACCAGGGACTCGGGGTTGTCGATGTCCTGCGGCTCCTGAACCTGCGGGATCCACTCCTCGGGCAAGTCTTCGACCGCCTCGCCGGCGCCTGGCTCGGCCATATCACCATCGCTTGCAGGAACGCGACCCGCCTCCTCGCGACGACGTTCGAAATAGGACCGCCGTCTCGACCGGATCCTGACAGGCGCCTCGCTCTCGCTCTCGACAGCCGCCTCGGCATCGGCCTCGGCCTGCCCCTCATCGCCGAGGAACTCGCGCAGTTCGGCCTCGATGCCTTCGTCGTCGCCCGGATCGACCCCGGCACCTGCCAGGGCGCCACCCGCCTCGGCACCGCCACCCGGCAGCGGCTCGCTCGATGCGGCAACGAAGGCTGGCGTGGCAGCCGCCAACCCCTTGAGATGGTCGGCCACCTCGGCTTCGACGCCGTCGTCCCCGACACCCGATCCGAACGACCCGCCAGGTGAGGAACGCGCCCAGAGTCGCTCGAAGGTGTCACTGAAGAGGAAGTCCGTTGCCAACAGCAACGCCCCGAGAGTCGCGACGAAGACCAGCGCGAACGACGGGTAGTGGCCGAAGGCCGCGACCATGCGGGCAGCCAGGAAGGCCCCGAGGTCGCCCTGATGCGGCGCCGGGACGAAGCCCGTGCCGGCCGCGGCGTCGCCGAGGTTGAGGAACACGCCGAGCATGACCGCCGTCGCCAGCAAGCGCAGGATGCGAGCCACCGGCCGCTCGACCTTGCCGGCGAAGAACCAGATCGAGGTCCAGATCAGGAGCAGCAGGAAGAACACGAACGATGGCGCGAACCCGAACGTGCGGTAGACCACCGAGTAGGTGACCTGCAACGGCGACTCGATCGGCGTGACGTCGTAGTTCAGGTGGTAGTAGAAGAGTGCCGACAGCGAGAACACCGCGATGCAGAACGGCACCAACAGCAGCCGTCGCTGCAGCGCGTTGCGATCCTCATCGGCGGCCGGCGCCGGCCGCGGCGCGGTGGATCGGTCAGCGATCGATCTGGTGTTGTCGGTCATGCGCCCCTCCACGGGCCGTTGCAGCGAATCGTCCGATGACACCGGACAGTCAGCCAGAATCTAACGCCCGGTTCGGCCGCCGACAAGGACGCCGGTACGGCCTGCAGACGCGAATGATCATGACGTGCGCGTGTCCCAGGGAGCATCGTCATCGGCCGCCTCGTCCGCATCTTCGTCGGACCCCTCGTCTTCGAAATCGTCGACGCCTTCGACGTCTTCGTCATCCTCGCCGTCGGTTTCGCCGTCGGCCTCGCCCGACCCGGCTTCGTCCAGATCACCATCCTCGATCGAGTCCTGCTCCGCATCGACGTCGAGATCCTCGCCGTCGGCATCGCCTCCGGACTCGAGGTCGCCTTGTTCGTCGTCGACATCGACATCGACATCGACATCGAACTCGCCGTCCTCATCATCCTCGTCGAACTCCTCGCCGGCCTCGATCTCCGCCATCGCCGCGGCCATGTCCTCTTCCCGCTGCTTCCATTCCTCCAGCGTGAACATCACCTCGCGGGACTTGGAGCCGACGAAGGGACCGACGAGGCCGTCGGCCTCCATCAGTTCGAGCAACCTGGTTGCCCGGGTGTAACCGACCGAGAGCGCCCGCTGCAACAGGGTGGCGGAACCGCGCTGCTGCCCCAACACGACCGCCACGGCCTCTTCGTAGAGCTCATCGGACTTGCCTGGCGACGGTCGCGAACTCGACTGGGTCTGCACGAGGTCGCGATTGAACTGGGGCTCCTGCCCGCTCTCCTCGAGGAAACGGATCACGGCCGACAGCTCCTCGTCGGCGACGAAGGCACCCTGGGCGCGCATCAGCGCACCGCCGCCCGGTGGCATGTAGAGCATGTCGCCGTGGCCCAACAGCTTCTCGGCGCCGTTGGCGTCGAGGATCACGCGGGAGTCGATCCGGCGGTTGACCCGGAACGCGATCTGGCACGGCAGGTTGGCCTTGATGATGCCGGTGATGACCTCGCTGCTCGGACGCTGGGTCGCCAGGATCACGTGCATGCCGACGGCGCGCGACTTCTGCGCCAGGCGCTGGATC
>JAGQRA010000203.1 GCA_020425885.1 Planctomycetota bacterium
CGAACAGGATCTCGGCGGCAGGACGATGCCCGCGCACCGGCGGTTCGTCGGTGAGGTGTGCCACCAGCGAGCCATCCTCGCGATGGATCAGGCGCAGGTGCTTGTCACCGGGCGCGAACATCGCCGTGCCGGCGGTGAGGCGGGCGCCATGCTTGGCTACCTGCATCGGGTAGCCGGTCTCACGGGAGAGCCGCTCGATCAGCGGCTGCAGGAACTTGGCGGGGATGTGCTGCACGACGGCGATCGGCGGCAGGACGTGGCCGCTGAGGCTGCGGAACAGCACCCCGAGCGCCTCGGGGCCTCCGGTCGAGACCCCGATGGCGATGCACTGCGGCACCGGCTGCGCGAGATCGCGCGGCGTCGGCTGCACCTCCGGCACCGCCGACTTCTGCCGGTCGTGCTTCGTGGTCAGCTGCAACACGTGCATCAGGGCAGCCGACCAGGCCAGCAGGCTGGTGATGTCCGAGTCGTCCGGCAACGGCACGATGTGCGCGGCCTGGGCCGCCACCTCGGCGGGCGCCTCGAGGTCGCGATCGATGAGCAGCACGACCGGCGCGCAGGCGTTCTCGAGGTCGAGCTCCGGTGTCCACCGCACGACGAACGCCTCGGCGGCCTCACGCAGGCTGTCGACCCGGCACGGGGCGAAGCCGGCGGCTTTCATCCACTCCTGCAGCGACGCGGCACGGCCGTCATCCGTGGACAGGATTCCTACTCGCGGCTTGTCGACACTCATTGGCGGGGGCCCAGGTCGGCACACATGCGGTGCCAGGCATCCTCATCGACCACGCCCGATTGGATACCTTTGACGACCGCCCGGCCCGTGGCCGCATCGACCGCGAGCAGGCAGCCGCCGACCTCCGGCCCCTTGATCCGGCCGCCGTAGGTCATGCCGAGTTCGTAGGTCGCCTCCTTGATGGCCTCGGCGTTGCGCAGGCCGATGCTGTCGCTCGACTCGAACATGCTGGCGCCGCCGGCGATCCGGACGACGAGATCGCGCGGGCCGGCGCCGGCCTGGATCGCCAGGTCGCGGGCGCGCGGCGCCGCCAGGTTGGCGAAGTAGCCCGGCCCCATGCCGGCGCCGACGCCGTGCGGTCGCACGACGTGGGCGAGAACGGCGATGTGACGCCGCATGTCCTGCACGATCATGCCGACGCACGAGCCGAGCAGGGTCGACAACACACCGATCTTGCTGGCGACCTCGATGCCGCCGATCGGCACCTGCTTCAGACGCGACTCGGACACGGTTCCGCCTCCGGCAGGACCATCGAGCGTTGCAGTGCGTAGTTGGCGAATCCGGTCGGATCGAGGATCAGGGTGACGCAGCCGTCGCCGCGCAGCGCCATTCCCGCCAGCCCCTCGACCATCGCCAGTTCGGCACAGAGCGGCTTCACGACCAGGTCCTCCTTGCCGAGCAGACGATCGACCGCGAGCGCGATGCACGAGGTGCCGGCACCGAAGACGATCGCGTGTTCGGGCGCCGGATCCGCCGACTCGCCGCCGGGGCGGTCGGCGAAACGGTAGGTCGCCGGCAGGGTGACGAGCGGAATGGGC
>JAGQRA010000204.1 GCA_020425885.1 Planctomycetota bacterium
GCGCGGGCGACCGCGCGCAGGACCTCGCCGCGCGCTGCGCGCGCCGCTTCGGTTCTGAGCCTCCCTCCCTCCCTCCCCCGCTGGCGACCCGCCGAGCGGTCCGGGAGGGGGGCCCGCGGCCTCGAACAAGTTCGATGTAGCAGTAACTGCGATCAGGCGGGATGCTGTGTCCATGGAATGCCGCCGATCGCATCAGCTTCGCGTGTTCAGCTCGCTGTCATTGTTGATGGCCATCACCGCATGTGCCCCGAGCGTCTACCGGGCCGATCTCGGCGCGATGTTCGTGACCGGCGATGGGGCGGTGGCGCTGCAGAATTCGGCTGGGTCCCTGACCCTGCATGACGAGCAGAACAGCTTCGACGGCGACATGGGGCTCGGCGACCTCGAGGCCTCTCCGTATCTCAGGGTCGAATGGGAACACGGTGAGCATCGGATGCGTGCCCACGGATTCGGCGTGGAGTCGTCGGGTTCGGGCACGCTCAGCGGCGACTACGGCAACATCAGCGCCGGTTCGTCCGTCAATACGTCGATGCAGTTCTTCGCTTCCGGCCTGACCTACTCCTATCGGGTTCTGTCCGCGCGCGACTACCGGGTAGGGATCGGCGCTCAGTTGGACTACTACCGACTCGATGTCGCGGCGAACTCCGGCAGCCAACGCGAGAACGTCGTGGCCGATGCCATCATGCCGATGCCTTACGCCGAGGCCGAGTATTTCCTGGGACCGGTCGTGTTCGGCGCCAACCTGGGGGTCATGTCGCTCGACGTCAACGATGCCAATGGTCGCTATCTCGACCTCGAGGCGACCGTGCGCTGGCGGCCGACGCAGGAGTTCGAGGTCCTCGCCGGCTACCGCCACCTGGTGTTGGATGCCTTCGGCCAGGCCAGTTCGCGTGACTTCGATGCCGACATCGACTTCGGCGGCTTCTTCGTCGGCGGTGGCGTTCGCTTCTGAGCCTGCAGACGCCGCAACGCAGTTTCAGTGGAGTACCAGGAGCGATCGACCCAGCAGTTCCTGTCCGTCCTCCGAGTCGGCGTAGTTGAGCAGCTGTCGGGCGAACTCATCGGGGTTGCCACTCGTGATCAACTGCAGCTCCGAGCCGAAGGGGTAGTGGCCCGAGCGAAATGCCTCGATGGTCGGCGGGATCCGGTCGATTTGCAGCAGCTTCATCCCGGGCTGGGCGGGCGACTCGAGGCGGACGACCGCGATCGCGCCGTCGTTGCGCAGCAGTTGGTCACGGACGCGCTGGCCGTCGGCGACCCGGACCGCGTTGGCCGTGAAGTTGTCACCCTTGATGATCGCGGTTCCTGCCCGCTGCAGAAGGTCTTTGCGCGACGGCACGACGACGACGATGGCGCCGCGATCGCAGCCGAGCTGCTGCCAGTTCGTGATCTCACCAGTCAGCACCTTGCGCACCTGGGACGAGGAGAGCGACTGCAGCGGGAACTCGGGCGCGACCGCGAGCGCGAACAGTTCGACCCCGAGCGGTGTCTGGCGGAGTCCGGCGTGCCGTTCGCGCGATGACAGGGAGCCGCCCATCAGCGCCACGTCGACCCGGTTCACCATCAGGAGCTCGACCGCGTCGCGGTCGCCGCATGGAGCGAAGGTGATGTCGCAACCGGTGTGGTTCTCCAACCCGGCTTCGATGCCGGCGTCGAGCATGCCGCGCGCATCCAGCGACAGTGCGACCGTGCGCAGTTCGCGCGGTACTCGTGCCGTCCTGGTGGCCTGCATCTCTGCCATCGGGGCCGCGGCGGGGTACGGCCCGCGCCGCGCCTCGACGTGGCGGGACGCGTGGTCGAAGGACATGGTCACACTGGCGCGCACCGGTCGGTTGTCGGGGACATCGACCATCCAGGCGGGGTCGAACGGCATGTCACCGGGTGAGGCATGCGGGCCATCCAGCGACGTCACGAACAGGGCCGTGAGCGCCACGGTGATGGCCACGGCGACGACTGGTTTGGCTGTCGAGGTGTTCCCCATGTTCTTCCTTTCTGCGGCGAACATCGACACTCCCGCTGATCCCTGTCGTCATTGGCGACAGTGGGTCGGGCCGACCTCCCATGGCATTGGCCGATGGCGTTGAGAAAACCCGACACATGGGCTCAAGCTGTTTGTTGATAGCCGCTTCGAATGGAAGCCTGTCCAGGCTGGGGCGCACGGGGTCGCGGGTCGGTAGGTTCGAGCCAAATTGGCCGGATTGACCGGACAAGAATGTCCGCATATCACTGCAGCTCTTGCCCACTTCCCCTCCAGAGCTCGATCGGAACGCGGCTTCCGCACTCACGACTCAGATTGCCGACCATTATGCGATGGCGATCGAGTCGGGCAGGTTGCGCGCCGGTGACCGGCTACCGCCCATTCGAGATCTGGCGCGGCGCTGCGATGTCACGCGCACGACGGTGCAGGATGCCTACCGCCAGCTCGCCGAGCGCGGCCTGGTCGAGGGCGCCGTCGGCCGCGGCACGACGGTGATCGGGACCACGGAGCGCGGGGTGCCCGGCGAAGCCGAGCGCGAGCGTGGCACCTCGGGCGGCCGGTTGCTGAGCCCCTTTGCCGACGCCGCGCTGCGACAGAGTCTGGCGATACCGGGGGCACCGGTGTTGGCCAGCGGCCGCGAACTCATCGCCAACTTCGCCGAGCTGGCACCGGACCCGGAACGCTTCCCCGTCGACGAGTGGCGCGCGGCGATGGATGCCGTGCTGCAGCGCAGTGGCCCCGAACTGCTCGGCTACGGCATGGCCGCCAACGGGTTGCCGGAGCTGCGGGAACAGATCGCGCGCCGAGCCCGTGAGTCGGACGCGACGGCAACGGCCAAAGAGGTCCTGATCACCGGCGGCGCGCAGCAGGCGCTCGACCTGGCCTTGCGCACGTTCTGCGCTCCTGGTGATGCGGTGGTCGTGACCGACCCGTCCTATCACCAGATGTCGGGACTGCTGCATGCGCATGGCCTCGAGCCGATCAGCGTCGCGTTTCGCCACGAAGGCCTCGACCTCGATCGACTCGAACGTGTCACGCGACGTCCCGACGTCCGACTCGTCTACCTGATGCCGACGTTCCACAATCCGACTGGACGGACTCTCGACGAAGGACAACGTCGCGCACTGGCCGAGGTGATGGGCCGGACCGGAGTGCCCGTGGTCGAGGACGAGTACCAGCACTCGCTGCGGTTTCGAGGGCAGGCGCTGCCGAGCCTGCGTTCGCTCGATCCGCGCGGTCTCACGATCACCGTCGCGACCGCGAGCAAGGAGCTGTTCCCGGCGCTGCGGATCGGGTGGGTGATCGGCGCACCCGAGCTGCTGCGCGGGATGGCGGCGGTGAAGCGATTCATGGACCTCGAGACCAGTCCGCTGCTGCAGGCGGCGCTCGTCGAATTCGTCGACCGCGGCAGCCTCGATCGCTACCTCGGCGGGTTGCGTGCGGAGCTGGCCCGGCGCCATGCCGCGCTGCAGCGGGCCTGTGCGCGCTCGTTGCCGGCGGGCTGCAGCATCACCGACCCCGATGGCGGCTTCGTGGCCTGGCTCGCGCTGCCAGAACCGGGGCAGGCCGACCGGCTCGCCGAGCTGGCCAACGAGCGCGGCGTCCGCGTCGTGGCCGGGCGCGTCTTCGATCCACACGACAGGCCGTCGACCGGCGTGCGGCTGTCGCTCACCCGCGCGGATTGCGAGCAGATCGCCGCCGGCATGGCCGTGCTCGGCGACTGCGCGCGCGCGATCCTGGCTGACCCCGTCACCAATCGACCCTTCCTCTGAGAACCTGATGAACACGCAACAACAACCCCCGAGTCACGTCCCCGGATTCACGGCCGAAGAGGTCGTCAGCAAGATCGGCTTCTGCGAGCAGCTGAAAGGCGGCGTCGTCATGGACGTCATCGACGCCGAACAGGCCCGCATCGCCGAAGGCGCCGGCGCCTGCGCGGTGATGGCCCTCGAACGTGTCCCGGCCGATATCCGCAAGCACGGCGGCGTGGCGCGGGCCAGCGACCCGGACATCATCGCCGCGATCCAGAAGGCGGTGAGCATCCCGGTCATGGCCAAGGTCCGCATCGGACATTTCGTCGAGGCCCAGATGCTCGAGGCCATGGAGGTCGATTGCATCGACGAGAGCGAGGTGCTGACCCCGGCCGATGAGCAGTTCCACGTCGACAAGCGCCGCTTCAAGACTCCGTTCGTCTGCGGCTGCCGCGACCTCGGTGAAGCCCTGCGGCGGATCCACGAAGGCGCGGCGTTGATCCGGACCAAGGGCGAGGCCGGCACCGGCAACGTCGTCGAAGCCGTGCGCCACATGCGCGCCCTGTGGTCGCAGATCCGCGAGCTGCGCGGTCAGGACGAGAAGTTCATCGAGCGCAAGGCGGTCGAATACCGCGTGCCGGCCGAACTCGTGGCCTGGGTCGCCGAATGCCAGCGACTGCCGGTGCCCAACTTCTCCGCCGGCGGCGTGGCCAACCCGGCCGACGCCGCGCTCATGATGCAGCTCGGCGCGGAGTCGGTGTTCGTCGGCTCGGGCATCTTCAAGTCGGGCGATCCCGAGCGCAGGGCCAAGGCCATCGTCCGCGCGGTGACCCACTTCGAGGATCCCGGGGTCCTGGTCGAGGTCTCGGCCGGGCTCGGCGAAGCCATGGTCGGCATCGACATCAACACGCTGCCAGCCGCGGAGCGGCTCGCCGGCCGTGGCATCTGATCGTTCCCGGCTCTGCGTCGGAGTGCTGGCGCTGCAAGGTGACTTCGCCGAACACGAGGCGGCGTTCGGCCGACTCGGGTTCGCCACCCGCCGGATCCGGACCGCGGCTCAGCTCCATGGCTGCGACGCGCTCGTCCTTCCCGGCGGTGAGAGCACGACGATGCTGCGACTGCTCACCGTGGAAGGTCTCTGGGGTCCGCTGGAGGCGACGCTGCGCTCGGGGCTGCCGGTGTTCGCGACCTGCGCCGGCATGGTGCTGCTGGCCGAGGAAGTCGAGAACCCGCGCCAGCCCAGCTACGGCCTGCTGCCGATCACCGTCGTCCGCAACGGCTACGGGCGTCAGGTTCATTCGGGATCGTGCGCACTCGAGTCGGACGAGCTGCCGCCCGGAACGACGGGCACGTTCATCCGGGCGCCGAGGATCACGGCCGTGCGCGGCGCCGACGTGGTGGCGCGGCGCGACGGCGATCCGGTGCTCGTGCGCAAGGGCCCGATCATGGCAGCCTGCTTCCACCCGGAGCTGCAGCGCGATCACCCCGTCCTGGCCATGTTCGCCGCGATGGTCGACGCGCATGCCGGCGATGCGCGACTCGCCGAGGCGGCATCATGAAGGTGGACCTGGCGGTGGAGCCGGACCTCACGGTGGCCGAGTTCATCGATGTCCTCGAGCGCTCGACGCTGGCCGAGCGTCGTCCCGTGGACGATCAGGAGCGCATCGCCCGCATGTTGCGGCATTCGGATCTGATCGTGACCGCACGCGACGAGACCGGCCGGTTGCTCGGCGTGTCGCGGGCGGTCAGCGACTTCGGCTACTGCGTCTATGTCTCGGATCTGGCCGTCGATGTGACCGCTCAGGGCAATGGGATCGGGCGCGACCTGCTGCGGCGGACCCATCGCGAGGCCGGGCCCGGGACCACCCTGATCCTGA
>JAGQRA010000024.1 GCA_020425885.1 Planctomycetota bacterium
AGCCGTGGCATCCGCAGCTCGAGATGATCGCCCGCGTCCTGCCGAATCGCGAAGCGCGGCCATGGGTGATGCGGCGGCGCACCCAGGCCGAGATCGACGACCTCGTCAGCGCGGC
This sequence comes from Planctomycetota bacterium, assembly GCA_020425885.1. The sequence continues at coordinate 116 of JAGQRA010000024.1, forward strand.
CGGATTCGAGAAGGTAGCCATGGCGATCGACGACGACGGCATCTTCACCGTATCGCTGGCACGCATCCGGAGCTGAGCCATGACGACGCATGCAGATGCGGCCCCGCACGAACCGTGGCCCGTGCGGCGACGACAGACGTGGTCGGCGGCGATCGGCTGCTCGGCGTTGTTCCTGCTGGTCTACGGCCTGACCAATGCGCGCGCCGCCGCCGCGACCGACCTCGACAGCTGGCACTTCGACTGGGAGGAGTCGATCCCCTTCGTGCCGTGGATGATCGTGCCCTACGTATCGATCGACCTGTTCTTCGTCGCGGCCCCGTTCGTCTGCACCAGCCGACGTGAGGTCGCGACCCTCGCCAAACGGCTCTGCGCGGCGATCCTGACCGCCGGGCTCGTGTTCCTGATCTGGCCGCTACAGCTCGGTTTCGACCGGCCCCAGGCGGTCGGCATGTTCGCGCCGCTCTACGGCGCGCTGCACGGCTTCGATCAACCGCACAATCTGTTCCCGAGCCTGCATGTCACGTTGATCTTCATCCTCAGGTGGACCTATCACCGTCACGTGCGCGGCCTCACCCGCGGCCTGCTGCACGTCTGGTTCGCGCTGGTCACCGCATCGACCGTGCTGACGCGGCAGCATCACCTGCCCGACCTGCTCGGCGGCCTGGTGCTGGCCCTGCTCGTGTTCTACGTCTTTCCCACAGGGCTGATCCGTAGGCGAGATGTCCGCGTCGAACGGGCCCCTAGCCGGCGACTCGCACTGCGGTTTCTTGCCGCCGCGTCGGTTGCGCTGCTCGGCGCTGCGATCTTCCTCGTCACGGACCTGCCCGGGCGTTGGCTCCCCGCCGCGATGCTGGGATGGACCGCACTCGCATTCGCCATCGTCGCCGTCGGCTACGGCCGCCTCGGGCCATTGGTATTCCGCAAGTACGCCGGCTACCTGTCGCTGCCGGCCCGCGCCGTGCTCGCACCCTACCTGCTCGGGCTCTGGCTCAGCCGCCGTCGGTTCTGGCGCCGCGACCCGCGACCATTCGCGATCATCATGGACGAGGTGATGTTCGGCCGGTTGCCTGATCGACGACTGCTCGCGGAGCTGAAGTCCCTCGGCGTCGGCGCCATCGTCGATCTCACCGCCGAACACAGCGCCGTGCCCGCCGCACGCGCACTCGACTACACCTGCGTGCCGATGATGGACCTCGCTCCACCGCAGCCGCGCGACGTCCGAACCGCGGTCGGGCAGGTCGAACGGGCGCTTGCCGCGGGCCTCGGCGTCTACCTCCACTGCGGCCTCGGCTACCAGCGCAGCGCCATCGTGATCGCCTGCTGGCTGCTCGAGACCGAACGGGCGACCACGACTCGAGCGGCCGCGCTGCGCGTCGCATCGGCCCGCCCCATGGGCCTGTCGGCCGATCACCTCGCCCGCGAACTCGACGCGCTGACGGCATCACCGTCTCGCGGCGATCGCGAGAACGTTGACTCGATGTGATCGAGTGACGATCATCGCGCTCCGGAAGCCCGGCTGGCTGCGGCATCGATTTGCACTTCCCTGCCGCGAACCCATGCCATCACGCCGCCAGGACACCACAGCCCCCACCGCGACAACCGCCGTCACCCCGAGCCGGCACGAAGCGATCGCGGCGGGTTGGGATAGGTGGGCGAGCGCACCGTGGGCCCGGATCGCCGTGCTGGTCCTGCTCGTCCTCACGGTGCTGTGGAACGGCTGGGTCTGCGACGACGCCTTCATCACCTTCCGCGTCGCGGACAACCTGCTCGAGGGCTACGGCCTGCGCTGGAACGTCGCCGAGCGCGTGCAGGCCTACTCGAACCCGCTCTGGCTGTTGACCTTCATTCCGGTCTACGCCGTGATCGGCAACGCCTATGCGGCCGCGATCGTGCTCGGCGTCACCTGCACGGCCGTGGCGATCGTGCTGGCCCAGCGCCTCGCCACCTCGCCCGCCCTCGCGGTGTTCGGCACCTTGCTCTGCCTGCTGTCGAAGGCCTTCGTCGACTACGCGACCTCGGGCCTCGAGAACCCGCTCGCCTTCCTGCTGCTCGCCGCGGTCGCGCTCGGCCTGCTGCGGCAGGAACCAGCCGAACGCCCCTCGCCGCGCGCGTGCTTCCTGCTCGCCATGGCCTGCGCGCTGCTGATGACGAACCGACTCGACGCAGGCCTGTTCGCGACACCGGTGCTCGGTTACCTGCTGTGGCGGCGTCCCGGCAAGAAAGGTATCGCGGCGATGGCGCTGGGCGGGCTGCCGCTGCTGCTGTGGCTGGCCTTCGCGACGCTCTACTACGGCTTCCCGTTCCCCAACACCGCCTACGCCAAGCTGCAGACCGGCTGGAGCGCGTCGGCGCTCGTGGCCCAGGGCTTCCGCTACGTCGGCGAGTCGCTGCAGCACGACCCGATCACGATGGCGACGATCCTGATAGCACTCGCACTCGCCTGGAGGCGGCGCAGCCCGGCCCGCCTCGCCCTCGCCGCCGGAGTCACTCTGCACCTCGTCTACGTCATCAAGATCGGCGGCGACTTCATGAGCGGCCGCTTCCTGACCGCGCCGTTCTTCGTTTCGGTGTTGCTGCTCGCGACGACGTCGTTCGAGGGCGGCAGCCGAGCCGTCCACTGGCCTC
>JAGQRA010000205.1 GCA_020425885.1 Planctomycetota bacterium
CTACGGCTCGACACCGGGAGGGTGAACTGGCTCTGCGCCGATGCCTCGGGGCGCCACGTGGCCATCGTCGGCACCGGCGCGCGCGGCGTGCAGGTCGTCGACATCGCGACCGGGACCGCAATCCTCGAACTCGACGGTCCGGCCGAGGTGCCGTTCCACGAGAGCGCCGCGTTCGGCAACGGCGGGTCCGAGCTGGCGGTGATCGTCGGCGCGGACCGGATCCGCCGGCACGCGATCCCGTCCGGCCGGGTGATCGACGAGATGGTCGTCCCCGGCGCCGAGCTGGTGCGCGTCGTCTATTCGCTCGACGGCCGCCGGCTCGGCGCGGTCGGCAGACACAGCGACACGGTGCGGCTCTTCGCTCTCGACGACGGCACGCAGAAGGACCTCCGCTTCGACTGTCACGCCTACCCGCGAACCGAGGTCCCGCGCAAACCGAGTATCGCCGCGATCGCCTTGAACCCGGATGGCAGCCGCCTCGCTATCGGTACCTGGCAGGGCCTGGTGGTCGTGCGCGATCTCGCTACCGGCGAGGACACCAGGCTCGTCGGTCATGCCGGGACGACGTGGAGCATCGTCTTCGCACCCGACGATCCCGGGCTGCTCGTCACCTCGACCGGAGCCGGCGGCGTGACCTTCTGGGATCTGGATTCGCACGAGGCCTGCTACGAGCCGGATTGGCTCGAGGGTCCGGTGTCGCAGATCCGGATCAGCACCGACGGCCGGAGCCTCGTCGCCTTCGGCGACCGCGGCCCGGTCGTGGTGGACCTCGAGTACCGCGATCGACATGTCGCGAGCACGCTCGAGAGCTGGCTCCAGGGCGCCGAGCAGAACGCAGCTGCGCCGCCGGAGCGGATCGCGGCGCTGCGGGCCTGGGCCCGAAGCGTGCTGCAGCGACCGTGGCCGCGCTTTCGCTGACCTGGCCGGGGCGAGCTTGGACCGCCATCCACCTCCGGCCACGTCGGGTCGGATGGTCCATGCGTGATCGTGCTGAGGGTCGCAGACAGGCGGACGGCGTGCGGCCTCGGGCTCAGGCGGCGGTGCGGCCGGCGCGCCGACGCTGCTCGAGCTGTCCGACGAACCACGCCGCCGCCAGGCACAGCGGCAGCTCGATCAGCATCCAGGTCGGCAGCTCGATGTTCTGCATGTTGAGGATGCAGCCGAGCAGCGTCAGCACACCGACGATCAGCGCCGGCCGCATCGCGTTCCGCGGTGCCAATCGCGCCGCGACCCAGCCGCCGACCAGGGCCTGACCGACGTGCGCCGCCAGCGTCACCAGGAACGCCGTCTGCGGCAGCGTGGCGATGTAGGCGTTCATCTGCTCCTGATCCATCATGTCGGTGCCCTCCGGCATCGGATAGAGCACGAACACGTTCAGGAAGACGAGCGTCATGTTGACGATCGAGCCGACGATGAGGCCGACGACGACGGCGATGATGTTGCGGATCATGGGACCGAGGGCCGCTTGGCGGGTGCGGGTTGCGGCCGGGTGCGCGATTGTGCCGACCGCGGCGCCGTGCGCCACCCCGGCGCGCGAGTTGAGCGGCAGCTGACCATGGCGAAGGGGCGTTGTTTGCGCGGTGGATTCCGGACGACATGGTCGCCTGCACCGGCTTCGATACCGGTGTGACGACCGAAGCCGAGATGATGACGCGCTTCCTGCAGCGCGACCGCAGCTGGGACGGACGATTCCTGACCGGTGTGCTGACGACCGGCATCTACTGCCTGGTGTCGTGTCCGGCGCGCCGCCCCAGACCCGAGAACGTGCGCTTCTTCGCGACCGAACGCGACGCGCAGGCGGCCGGCCTGCGGCCGTGTCGGCGTTGCCGACCCGATCGCTTCCTGGCCTCGGGTGATCCCGACATCCGGCTCTACGAATCGGTGTGGTCGCAGGTCCGCGCCGAGCCCGGCGCCTTCGCCGGCGTGCCCGACATCGCCGGGGCGGCGGGCATCGGCGCCACCCGCTGCAACGACCTGTTCCGCCGCCATGGCCACGCGACGCCGGCGGCTGCCCTGCAGCGGGCTCGGGTCGAACACGCCGCGAGGGCGCTGCTCGGGTCCGAGCGTCGTCTGATCGACATCGCGCTCGACGCCGGCTTCGACAGCAGCTCGGCGTTCCACCAGAACTTCCAGGACCTGATGCGGATGACGCCGCGGGCCTATCGGGCGTTGCGATCGGCATCGGAGTTCACGATCGCGTTGCCCGCTGACTTCCGACACGGCGACACGCTGCGGCAGCTCGGCCGCGATGCCGGCGCGCCGGATCAGCGCGTCGATGGCGCGCGGGTCGGCAAGGCGCTCTGGCTCGACGGCAATGCTGTGGCGCTGACGCTTCGGATCCAGCGGCGCAACGTGCGCTGCACGATCGAGAGCCGGCGGCACTCGGGTCCGGTGGCGATGGCCGCGGCGCACGCGGCTGCGTTGCGGCTCCTGGGTCTCGACGCCGATCCCGAACCGTTCCAACGCCGCGCCCGCCGCGATCGCGATCAGCGGCGCCTGGTCGCGTTGCGCCCGGGCCTGCGCGTGCTGCAGAACGGCTCGGCCTTCGAGTCCTTCTGCTGGTCGGTCATCGGCCAGCAGATCAACCTGTCGCTCGCGTTCCGCTGCCGCACGGCGATGTTCGAGCTCGCCGGCGTGCCCACCGTCGGCGGCCTGCAACCGCATCCGACCCCGGCCGCGGTCGCCGCGATCGCGCCGCAGGACCTGCGTGGGCGCCAGTTCTCCGGTCGCAAGATCGAGTACCTGCAGGACACGCCGGCGATGATCGACCGCGGCGAGTTGCCGCTCGGGGAACTGGCCTCCGGTTCGGCCATGCACGCCGAGCGGACCCTGCTCGCGCTGCGTGGCATCGGACCATGGTCGAGCAACTACGTGATGATGCGCGGCTTCGGCTTCGGCGACTGCGCGCCGATCGGGGACACCGGCATCACCAGCGCGCTGCAGCGCTGGCTCGACCTCGACGTGCGACCCGACGCCGAGGCGACGGTGCGACTGCTCGAGCCGTTCGCGCCCCATCGCAGCCTCGCCTGCTGGCACCTGTGGCGTTCGCTCGACGATCCCGAGTTGGAGGACTGTTGATGACCGTTCGTTGTTGCACGCTCGAAATCGATGGCGACGAGTTGATGATCGCCGAACGCGATGGCGCCCTGGTCGCGGTCGAGTTCGGCGGCGATCGCGCCGCGATGCTCAGGACCGTGGCCGGGCCGGGGGGCGGGGCCAGGCTGGCATGGACCGATGGCACCGATTCGCCGGCGCGGCGGCAGCTCGCCGAGTACTTCGCCGGTCGTCGGCGCGAGTTCGAGCTGCCGCTGGCGCCGCGCGGCACGCCGTTCCAGCTCGAGGTCTGGGCCGCGCTGCGAACGATCCCGTTCGGCAGCACCTGCAGCTACGCCGACATCGCCGCGCGCATCGGCCGGCCGAACGCTGTGCGCGCCGTCGGCGCCGCCAACGGCCGCAACCCGATCGCGATCATCGTGCCGTGCCACCGCGTCATCGGCCGCGACGGTTCGTTGACCGGATACGCCGGCGGACTCGATCGCAAGCGCAGGTTGTTGCAGCATGAGCGAACGGTGCCAGGACCAAAACCCACCTGTGGGTTTTGATCCTGGCACCGTTCGTTCGTACCTACGCCGAGACCGGGCGGGGGAAGTGCTTCAGGGCGCCGACGACGTCGACCTGTTCGGCTTCGGTCAGGCCCTGGAAGATCGGCAATGCCAACGCCGTGCGCGATGCCTGCTCCGCCACCGGGAAGTCGCTCGGGTCGGCGCCGAGGTAGGCGAAGCACGGCTGGCGGTGGAACGGGATCGGGTAGTAAATGCCACAGCCGATGCCCTGTTGCCGCAGGTGTGAGATCACCCGGTCGCGTTGGCCCACCGGCAGCCTGATGACGAACTGGTGGTAGGCGTGGCGGTCGGTGTCGGTCGGCAGCTCGGCCCAATCGCCGAGTCCTGCTTCGGCGAACAGCTGGCGGTAGCGTTCGGCGTTGTCGCGTCGCGTCATCGTCACCTCCTCGATCGACTGCAGCTTGACGCGCAGCGCCGCCGCCTGGATCGCGTCCATGCGGAAGTTGCCGCCGATCGTGTGATGCTCGTAGAGCTGCGCCTGACCGTGGTTGCGCAGCAGCCGGCACTGATCCGCCAGCTCGTCGTCATCGGTGGTCAGGAAGCCGCCATCGCCGAGGCCGCCGAGGTTCTTGGTCGGGAACGTCGACCACGCGCCGCACAGCCCGTGGTTGCCGAGCATGCGGCCGTTGTGGATGGTGCCGATCGCCTGCGCGGCGTCCTCGATCAACGGGATCGAGCGGCGCTTGCAGATCGCGGCGACGGCGTCGATGTCGAAGGCCGTGCCGAACAGGTGCACGCCGATCACCGCCTTCGGGTTGCTGCAGCGTTGCAGGGTCTCCTCGAGTCGCTGCGGATCGATGGTCCAATGCACCGGCTCGACGTCGACGAAGACCGGAGTCGCGCCGGTGCGGGCGACGACGCCGGCGGTGGCGAAGAACGAGTAGGTCGGCAGCAGCACCTCGCAGCCGGGGCCGATGCCGAGCGCCATCAATGGCGCCAGCAGCGCATCGGTGCCCGAGGACATCGCCAGCGCGTGCTTGACGCCCAGGTATTCGGTCAGTTCGCGTTCGAAGTTCTCCACCTCGGAACCGAGCACGTAGTTGCCGCTGCGTACGACACGGACGACCGCGGCCTCGACGGCGGTGAGTTGCTTGCTGTCGCGGGTGAGATCGATCAGGGGGACCGGCATGCACCGCAGAGGATAGGGGCTCGGCAGGTCCGCAACAAACGTGGCATCCGGGTGCTGGTCCGACACGGCCGGCGTAGAGTCTCCCCGCAATGCGTCCGTCCCCGATTCCGGTCGTCTTGCTCCTCGCCTTCGCGCTGCCAGCCCGGGCCCAGGTCCCCGATCCGGCGCCGACGCCGCAGCCGGCGCTCTTGCCCGGTGTCACCTACGACCCCGCGATCCCGACGATCGACCGGATCACCGGCCACGCGCCGGGCGAGGCGATCTCGACCCATGCCGAGGTCGAACGCTACCTGCATGCTCTCGCGACGGCGTCGGATCGCATGCGCCTCGTCGAGTACGGCCGCAGCTGGGAGGGCCGCACGTTGTGGTGCGCAGTGGTCGCGACGCCGGACAACCTGGCCCGCATCGACGAGATTCGCGCCGGCATGAAGCGACTCGCCGATCCGCGCGGGC
>JAGQRA010000206.1 GCA_020425885.1 Planctomycetota bacterium
AGTGCATCTTCTCGGTGCCGATGCGGCCGAACGATCGACGGTCGACGGTGGCGACGCCGTGATGGAACAGCAGGAAGTTCTGGAACAGGGTCGACGGCGAGGTCTGCGCGCGCACGTCATCGGGCAGCGCCTGGTAGGCGTCGAACACGCCGAGGCGCTCGCAGACGCCGGCGATGTTCGGGAACACGTAGAACGCGCCGCGCGGGTTCTGGCATTGGATGCCGTCGATCGCGTTGAGGCCGGCGACGACGGCGTCGCGTCGTTCCTGGAAGGCGGTGACCATCGTCGCGATCGCGGCCTTGCTCAGCGGTGACTCGAGCGCCTCGCGTGCGCCTTGCTGGTTGAACGGCGGCACGCACGAGAAGTAGTTGATGTTCAGGTTCTTGAACACCTGCGCCTCCTCGGCCGTCGGGAACGCGGCCCAGCCGATGCGACCGCCGGTCCACGAGTAGCTCTTCGATGCGCCCGATGAGATCACGGTGCGCTCGGCCATGCCGGGCACCGACGCGATCGAGCAGTGCTTCTCGCCATCGAACAGGATGTCCTCGTAGACCTCGTCGGAGTAGACGCGCACATCGGGCCGTGCCTTCTGCTTGATGACCTCCGCCAGCTCCTCGAGCTGCGCCCGCGAGGCGACGCCGCCGGTCGGGTTGGACGGGAAGTTGAGGAAGATCATCTTGGTCTTCGCCGTGATCAGCGGCGCCAGGTCGTCGCCGCCGAGCGTGAAGCCCTTGTCCTCCTTCAGATGCAGCGGCACCGGCACCGCGTTGACGTAGGGGATGAAGGACTCGTAGATCGGAAAGCCCGGCGACGGATAGATGACCTCGTCACCGGGATCGGTGTAGGTCTGCTGACACAGACCGATCGGCGGCTTGGCGCCGGGGAAGACGACGACCTGCTCGGGGGTGATGTTCAGGCCGCGGGTCGTGCTCAGGTGATTGGCGATCGCGTGGCGCAGCGGCAGGATGCCCTGCGGGTCGCAGTAGTGCGTGTTGCCGGCGTCGATCTGGCGCTTCACCTCGTCGCCGATGTGCGCCGGCAGCGGGAAGTCGGGTTCGCCGAGGTTGCACCGGATGACGCGTCTGCCCGTGGCCTCGACCTCGGCGATCCGCGGCCCGATCTTGAAGGCGTTCTCGGTGTCGATGCGGGTGACTCGTCGGGCGTAGAGCGTCATCTTCTGCCTCCGGATGGCGGTGGCGGTCCACCGGCTGGCCGGCGGACCGGCCGGGTGGAGGCGCCTGCCAGGGTTGGATCACGTGGGTCGTCGAGCCCATCCGTAGATCGCAGGCCATGATGCTCGCCGATGTGCGGTTGGACTCACTGGTCTCGTGCCGCAGGGCTGCCCTTGCGGCACGAGACCGGTTCAGGACTGTTCACAGTGCCGCTCCGGATGCGAAGGTGCAGTACGCAGGACTGCGTATCTTGGCTTCGACGACGGCGGCCGCCAGGCACGCCGCCGTTGCCATTGACGGTCAGGGGTTCGTCCGCTTGTGCCACGGTCCGAGTGGCCCGGTCGTCGTCGACAACGTGCCGACTTCACCCCAGGCGCCGGCGAAGTTCCGCCACGGCTGCGAGGACAGACGCTGCAGCGACGAGCGGATGTCCCACTGATGACCGCCGTCGGCAGCCTGATCGGTGCCGTAGTTGTAGGTGCCCGGAGCCGAGTAGCTGGCGTGGCTGCCGCGCGCCATGTAGACGACGGGTCGGCCGCCCGAGAAGCGCAGCTGCGAGCGGGGGTGGTAGGTGCCGCCGTTGTGCGCGGCGAAGTAGACGCCTTCGATCTGGCGGTGCCGGACGTGCACCGTGACGTGCTCCCAGTCGCCCTGGTGGTTGAAGGTCGCCGCGGCGTCGTTGTAGCCGGAGAACCACCAGTACTGGATCTCGTGCAGATCGCCGCTGCGACGGTAGTAATAGAACGCGGGCACGCTGCCGGTCGGCGTCGCGTCGCCGGTCGGGGCGCCGTTCGGCTGCAGGAAGACGTTCCAGGTGCTGCCGCTGTTGGAGTCGCGCGGACGGCGGTTGGTGCCGTCGCCGTTGAGGCCGTAGCTGTCGATGAAGGCGACCGGGATGTCGTAGTAGGCCGCCGCCGTGCTGTTGGTCGTGACCCAGCTCTGACTCACCTTGTTGTAGCCCTGATCCGACTGCCAGCCGCGGTGGTGACGGAACCGCGACAGCCGGATGAACTGCATCGGGTCCATCGGGTTGTAGGTCTCGTTCGGATGGATGCGGACCAGCGGCGAGAAGTCGCGGATCTCGCTCACGCTCAGGTTTGGCTCGCTGCCGATGCGGGCGACGCGCAGCTCGCTCATCACGGCGCCGGCCGGATTGGCGCCGTAGGCGATCATGCCGGCCTGGCCGTAGAGATGGGTGCCGTAGGCAATCGAGCTCGGAATCGCGAACGAGTGTCCGGCGGTGCCGGCCAGGCCGAGCCATCGCGGTACCGAGACCGGGCCGCTGCCGAGCCACCAGCGGCAGTTCGTCAGTCCGTAGGAACTCAGGCTGACGCCGCTCCAGTTGACGTTGGTGTCGAGCAGCAGATAGGCCATCGACGTCGGCTGTCCCGTCACGGTCCAGGTGAGATTCCAGCCCGCCACCGGCAGGCTGGTCGTGACATGTGGCTCGGCACCGACCGGGTTGTCGCAGGCGCTGCCGAAGCCGTAGGACAGGGCGGTCTGCGCGGTGACGGCTGCCGTCGATCGCGGTCAGGAAGCCGAGTCGAGGGAGGGGACTGGAGCTGTTCTGGATATGCATTGGATCTCTTCCTTGGCCGGGGACTCCGGCTGATGCCGGTCAAGGCGCAAGTTGCCGGTGAGACCGGCCAGAGAAACCGATGCGTTGCGAGCCCCTCCTGATCCTGCGAGCCCGAGCGGGCCAGCAGGTCGCCGCGGATCAGGCGCAGGCGGCGATCGTCAGACGTCGACGGCGATGGCTGGGCAATACGACCTCACCACCTACCAGTGCCCGATCACGCCCTCGGCAGCATCCGAGACCACGGCGCCGAGTGGGTTGCCGGCATTGGAATCGAGCACGAACGCCTGGTTGTAGAAGTGGAGACCGACGAGTCCGGGCAGGTTCGGAATCGTAAGACGCGACCTCGCCTGGTTGTCTTGGCCCGAGATCAGGTAAGCGGCGTCCGCTGGGACGTGCGCAGTGCAGCCGGGCATGCCGTACTGGCCCAAGGAGACCGGCGTCGACATGGCCGTCCAACCGAACACCATGATCGCCATGTTCTGCGGCAGCTCGAACACCGTGACTTCGTGAATGCTGTCGATGTGTGGGGTGTCGCGTGGCACGAGCCGTGCTGCCGGCAGCGAGCCGGAGCAACCCGCCGCGAAGCCGACGTATGTGCTCGTTGGGCCGACGCGAGTGACGATGTCGAAGTCTCCGCCCCCGGCGATGTCGACGTATGACGTGCCAGCTTCGAGCGGAGGAGTTTGCCAATGACCGAGGTAGACGGAGCCGACGAGGTACACTCTCCCGTCCGAACTCCGTACGGCGCAGACATCGGCAGATGCGCCGCTCGTCACCTCGACGAAGTATGTTCCGAATGGCAGCGTCGGTGGCGCGGCAGTGTAACTAGGGTATGAATTCCAACCCCAGGTCACGACAGTACCGTCCGAACGCAGCAGCAAGGCCAGCGATGCACTTGGTGCCATCTGGACATAGCTCAAACCCGAGGGGAGGCTCGGAACCGGGTGGGCGTACGGGGTTCCGGCATAGGTGACGACGCCATCCGACCGCAACAAGCAGATGCGGTACCAGAAGCTGTTTCCCTCGACGTAGCGTATTCCCGGCGGTAGTGGCGGGATGTTGAGCTGGCCGTTGGTGTTGTCACCGATCGCGAGCGCGGCGCCGTCCGAGCGGATCAGGACCGTGTTGCCGCCCGAGACATCGAAGTCCGTGTAGCGCATGCCGGTAGGCAGCGGAGGTACGTTGCACTGGCCGACGCTGTTGTCGCCGGACGCGATCACCATGCCGTCCGATCGCAGGCAGGCCATGTGGTGATCGCCCGCCTCGATGCGCTCGTAGTGCATCCCCGTCGGCGCCGGTGGCGGAGTGACCGATGTCACGAGGGCTGCCTTGCCCCACACATCCACCGTGCCATCGGAATACAGCACCGCGGTGTAGGTTTCCCCGATCGCGGCATCGAGGTAGCGCATCGGTTGCGATGCAGTCCCGGAGGGAAGGCGTGGGATGAAGGCCTGCATGAAGGTGTTCGCACCCCAGGCCAGCACGCTGCCATCGGACATGCGTGCGATCACATGGGCGCCACCGCAGGCGATCTCGAGACATGTGAGGCCGGCCGGAACGCTCGGTGGCCTGATGAATGCAAGCGAGTTGTTGTTGCCCCACACCGTGAAGACTCCGTCGGATCGCCAGGCGATGCTGAAGATCGAACCGGCGCCGTAGGTCACATACTGCGTGCCCGGCGGCGGCGGCGGCACGTTGCAGGACTGGTAGAAGTTGTCACCCCACCCTACGAGGGTTCCGTCGGAACGCCTCGCGAGGACGTGGCGGACACCGAGGCGGAACGATGTGTATGTCACGCCGGTGGGCAATGGTGGCACGTTGCCGACCCCGGTCAGGTTCCAACCCCAGTGGATCAGCGAGCCATCGGACAGCAGCGCCATCGAGTCATTGAACTTCGCCTGCACGTCGATGAAGGACACGCCGATGGGCAAGTTGGGCACGTTGCACTGGCCGTGCGTATTGCTGCCCGAGGCGATCCATGCGCCGTCCGAGCGCCATAGGAGAAGGTGCGCGTTGCCTTGGACCACCCGCTGGTAACGGAGGCCTGTTGGCAACGCCGGCACGGTGGGCATGATGGAGCTGCTTCCCCAGATCTCTGCGATGCCGTCGGATCGCACCACCGTTCCCCACGTTACACCGAAATCGAGATCAGTGTAGACGACTCCCACTGGCAATTCCGGTGGAGTGTGTGTTCCCCTCGTGATGCCCTGGACGAAGATCCGACCATCGAACCGCAAGACGGCGCTCGAGTCCGCGTGTGCGACCACCTTCAGGGCAGGCCCGTTCCTCGACTCAGTGTCGAGCGAACTGGTGGGAAAGCGTCGCACGGAACTGGGAAAAACCGGAGTCTGCGCGAGGCAGGCGCAGTCCCCCAGTGATCCAAAGAGTGTCGACAGCAGGACGATGACTCGAGAGGGAGGGATCACCATTGCGGGCTCCGTGGTTGTCGATTGTCAGGAGTCACCTCCCCGGTCACTCGGGAAGGCGACTCGGTTCTTGACCTTCAGTAATCGATCCACAACGCCGGGCTGGCGCTGCCGGTCGTCGTTACGATCGGCACGCACGGCGTAGCGCTGTTCGGGTTGCCGCCAGGAATGGTGGCGGTCGGTTGGAAGCACACGAGTTGCGCCGTGAGCGTCACCGAACCACCGGGTAGCGGGGAGGTCAGGTTGAACACGATCGGGTAGTCCAAGGACATGCCGACGAAGAACGTCACTGTTGACGGGGCCGTCGTCCACACTTCGAGCCCGTCAGGAAGGGACAAGTATGGCGCAGTCGTGTTCGGGAAGCCGAACTGCAGCGCCGCGAAGTTCAGGTTTGCACCTGGGGTCGGTCGTGAGACGAGGATCGCCGTGTTCGTAGCGCCGGCTGAGGGGTCGCCGCGGAAGTCGATGTTCATGCGCGGCAGTGATGGCGGATCACGGTCGATTCGATCGCCGAAGGCTGCGAGTGCGCAGAACGGCGAAGTCCCACCGGTGAATCCGGGAATCGGGAGCGGTCCGAACGGAGCGGGCGCGGTCTGACCGGTGCCATCCGTACGACCGACGCCGAAACCAGTCGCGTTGACTGGCAACAGGTCGAGGGTCGAATGTACGGCTTCGAAACGGGGCGCCTGGTATGCCAGGCCGCCAACGACCGGGTAGTTCGGGTTATGGGTCGTGCCGACGACATTGACGGTCGACTGAGGATCGACGGTGATGCCACCACCGGCGGGGTCGCCGAGCAAGAACTGGCTCCAAGGTACCGTCACGGTGGCGTTGAGAGGTCCGACGCAAGTCGGTCGGTCGTAGCCAGCAGCATAGATCTGACCGCCCGTCAGCACCTCGAGAAGGACCGAGGTGCTGGGATAGAAGTAGCTCGCGACGTCGATGTTCATCGCATCAGAGGGAAGGTCGGTGAAGCCGACGACCGCGAGGTGGTCCCGGAACTCGTTCCAACCACGTACTCCCGTCAATCCATCGTCGCCCTCGCCGCCGCGGAACGTGCCAGACAAGAAGAGGAAACCCGGCGCCTGGTCGATACAGCACACCAGCAGTCCGTCGGTCGCACCGCTGAGAACGGGGTCGGGTGCCGCCACCACGCCGAGTCCCGAGAGCGCGAGGTCATCATCGGTGGAGCCGACCATCGCGTACATGTGAGGGTAGACCGTAGTTCCGGCGGTCAGATTGTAGTCGCGGTGCACGAACACGTCGCGGAGGATCGTATGGGTGCCCTGATCGAGCTGTCCGAGCGAGTCCGACTGTTCGAGCACGAGCGCGCCGGAGGGCTTGTTGAGGGTCATGACGACGCCAAGGCAGTATTGGGCCGGAGCGAGGCACGCGCCGTTGGTCAGCGGGAAGGTGAAGGAGCCGGTGCCAGCCAGGCCGCCCGTCGCCGTGCTGCCGACGGTGACGAAGCGATCTGGCTCCAGTTCGTTCGAGCCTACGCTGATCTCGTCGATGCCGAACAGACCATCTTGCTGAGCGCCGCCCACTATCGACAGGAAGTCGACGACCGCCGGGCCGACAGCTGGATCATGCGGTCGCGCGAGGCGACCGACGATGCCGTCCCATTGGCCTGGTCCGTTGTCTACGGCTCCGCTCGCTGGTAGCGAACAGGGCAACCCACCTGAGGGTGCCGTGAACGGGTCGACCGGTGTTAGTGCGCCGTTGCCAGTTGCAGGATTGCCATGCGAGCTTATGCCACAGAACGTGATTACGTCCTCGGTAGGTTCTCCGTTCTCGTCGAGCACAACACGCACGCTGACGTCCGTGATCGCGCTGCTATTCAAACCGGTTGCGCCGTAGAAGTGGTAGCTCCAGAGCAGCGTTCCGATGCCGTCGAAAACCATCAGGAAGCCATTCCAGTTGTTGCCGCTGGCCAGCGCGCCGATGTTGCCGACCTGGCTCATCGGCAGCAGCTCGTCGAAGCTCTCGCCGCAGACGACGATGCGCGTGTCGCCAGGCTCAGCCTCCGGCCAGACCGAGACGCCGCGGATGTTGGTGGCGCGTGTGTCGTCAGGGTTTACTAGGACTCCTGGTGAGGTGCCGTAGAGGTAGCGCTGGATTGCCGGCACCTGCCCTGGAGTCGCCACTTGCAGCATACCGACCTGGCGGGACTCGGGAGGCGTAAGTGTGGTGAGGTTGAAGCCAACAAGGGGTGCTGGCGCGCTTGCCGCCGCCCCCGAAAACGGCGTCGCCCCGGTCGTGTCCGCGACCTCGATCGTCCCGACGGTGTAGACGAGGCCCGTGCCTGGGGACTTGGTGTCCACCCAGAACTCGTCGAAGACGAGGGTCGGGTCCTCAACGGGACCCAGGTTGAGCGTGCGGTCGTGGGTCGAGAATCTGATCTGCCGGAGAAGGTCCTGCGCGGCACTCGCCGTTGCAAAGAGAAGCACAGCCAAGCTTCCCGTGACCCAGCCATGCGACGCTCCTACGTGTCGTGAGTCGTGAGTCGTGAGTCGTGAGTCGTGAGTCGTGAGTCGTGAGTCGTACTCATGGGATCCTCACTTGGTCAGGCGCGACCGTCCGTCACCAGCCTCGAAGCTACCCCTGACAGGAGCTACCAGCTCCGACACTGCGGTGAGACTCTACCTTCGCGTCCAACCGAAGTGACAGCCCTGTACAGCACCTTCGCAGGGATCGTTAATACGCCCATTGCCATGGGCCGAATGGCTACGTGTTCGTGTGGCCGTGACTCGAGCGACGCAGATCAGACCTCGAACTCCGTCCCGTCCTCGACGTACCGCACCCGGTAGAGATCGGTGCGCCGATCGCGCCAGTTCTGCACCGTGCCCTTGTAGCGGTGGCGGCGCAGCTGCTCGATGTCGAGATCCTGCATGATCATGGTCTCGACGTTGGGGGTCGACTCGGCGGCGATGGCGTCGCGGCTGAAGGCGATGTCGGCCGGCGTGAAGATGCCGGATTGGGCGTAGTGGATGTCGGCGTTCTGCACCTGCGGCAGGTTGCCGGTGCAGCCCGAGAGCACGGTGTAGACGTGATTCTCGATGCAGCGTGCCATGGCGCAGTTGCGCACCCGCAGGTAGCTGTAGCGTTCGTCGGTGTTGAACGGGACGAAGATGATCTGCGCGCCCTTCTTGGTGGCGATGCGGGCCAGCTCGGGGAACTCGATGTCGTAGCAGATGAGGATCGCGATGCGTCCGCAGTCGGTGTCGAAGACCTCGACCTTGTCACCGCCGGTGACGCCCCACCAGCGCCACTCGGCCGGCGTGACGTGGATCTTGTACTGCTTGCCGATCGTGCCGTCGCGGCGGAACAGGTAGGCGGTGTTGTAGAGGGTCTCGTTCTCGATGACGAAGTTGCTGCCGCCGATGATGTTGACGTGGTAACGCATCGCCAGCTCGGTGAACATCTCGAGATAGCGCTCGGTGAAGCCGGCCAGCTTGCGCGCCGCCAGCCCCGGTCGCTTGGCGTCGACCAGCGACAACAGCTGCGTCGTGAACAGCTCGGGGAAGGTGACGAAGTCGCACTTGTAGTCGCCGGCGGTGTCGACGAAGAACGTGCACTGGCGCTCGAAGTCCTCGAACGACTCGATCGTTCGCATCCTGTACTGCACGGTCGCGATGCGGACGACCTGCACGGGTCGCATCGCGCGCTTCTGGTACGGGCGGTAGTCGACGTTGGTCCACTCCATGTGCGTCGCCCAGCCCGCGCTGTCCTCGTCGTTGGGCAGGTAGTCGGCGATCAGCTGCTTGAGCTCGAAGCCGTTGGCGAGCTGCGTCGTCAGCACCGGGTCGAAGTAGGTGTTGTCCTCGACCTTCTGCACGTACTCGTGCGAGGTCATCTCGTCCTTCTTGTCGATGTAGCCCGGGATGCGGCCGCCGATGACGATGCCCTTGAGGTTCATGTCGCGGACCAGCTTCTTGCGCGCCTCGTAGAGCCGTCGCGCCAGCCGCATGCCGCGGCACTCGGGATCGACCATGATCTCGATGCCGTAGAGCACGTCGCCGCGTGGGTTGTGATTGCGGATGAAGCCGCCATCGCTGACGACCTTCCAGTCGTGCCAGTCGGAGCACAGGTCGTAGTCGACGACCAGGCTGCACGAGGACGCCACGAGCTCGCCGTCGTAGGTGATGCCGATCTGTCCCTCCGGGAAGTGCTCGAGCTGGCTCTCGACGTGGGCCCTCGTCCAGCAAGGCATGCCGGGGAAACAGAGCTTCTGCAGCTCGACGATGCGGTCGAAGTCTTCGATCTTGAGGGGGCGCAGTTCGATGTGGCTCTCGAACTGCTTGAGGTCGATTGCTGGCATGGCGCGAATCTTACGGCCGCGGCGGCAGCCGCGCCGCCATCGCCCCGCGATTCCGCGTCGGCGGCGAGATAGTGTGCGCAGGTCACGATGATGAATCCGCAACGCAACCCGAGCATCGAACCGCTGCGCCGACTCCTCCTGGTGCTCGCCTGCTGCTGCGCGTCGGCGCTGGCGCAGGGCCCGGTCACCTGGACCGTCGAGCAGATCGAGGCCAAGGCCAGGGCCGCGGCGGAGTCGACCGAGCTCGACGCCGCCACCAAGGAGAAGGTCGCGGCCGTGTTCGCGACCGCGCTCGAGCATGCCAGGAGCGCGGCCGCGTCGGAGGCCGCTGCCAAGGTCGCGAAGGACGCGGTGGTCGCGGCGCCGGATCTGCTGAGCAGTGCCCGCGAGCGGCTGACGGCGGAGTTGTCCAAGCTGCCGGTGCTCGGGCAACTGGTCGAGCTCGACATCCCCGTGCTCGATGAGCGGCTGCGGACCGCGCGCGCGACCGCCGACAACGCCGCCGCCGAGCTGCGAGCCAAGGACGCCGAGCGGCAGCGCCGCACGACCCGGCTGGTCGAGCTGCCCGGCCTCATCACGGCAGCGCTCGACGAGATCACCAAGGTCAACGCGACCGCCATCGAGGGCGGGCCCGAGGATCCCGAGGCGCTGCGCGAAGCGCGCGACATCCGCCGGGCGGTGCGCCTGCAGGCCTTGACCGCGCACGGCGCCGAACTCGAGCAGGAGAAGCTGCAGTACGAGACCGAATCGGACCTGCTCGGCGTGCTGCGCGACTGCCTCGATCGCGAATCGGCGCACGCCGTGAAGACCGTGGAGCTGATCGACCAGGCCATCCAGGAACGCCGGCGCATGGACGCCGAGTCGGACTCGCAGGCTGCCGAGCTGGAGGCGAAGAAGGTCCACAGCGCCCTGTCGCCGCTGGCCGAGGTCAATCAGCAGATCACCGCCGACCGCGAAGGTTGGCTCGGCGAACTCGATACGGCCAAGGCCGACCTCGAGGACGCCAAGAGGCTGCGCCTCGGGCTCGAGAGCCGGTTCGCCGAGATCGAGAACCGGATCGACCTGGTCGGTCTGACCGAGGCGATCGGGCTGCAGCTGCGGCAGGAGAAGGGGCGGTTGCCGTCGGTGCGCCACTATCAGGGCCGGCTCGACACCTTCCGCAGCAAGTTCGTCAAGCTGCAGCTCGAGCAGTTCGGCCTCGAGGACAAGCGCGTCGAGCTGCAGACCAAACAGGCCGAGATCATCGCCAAACGGTTGGCCACCGTGCCCGAGGCCACCGCCGCGATCCGGGCCCGGATCGAGCGCGAAGGGCTCGACCTGCTGCAGAAGCGGGACGAGTACATCACCCGTCTGATCAAGGTCCTCGAGACCTATCGCAGCGTGCTGGGCAACCTCGACGTCGAGGAGCGGTTGCTGGTGCTCAAGTCGCGGCAGAAGGCCGACTACATCAACGAGCGCGTGCTCTGGATCCGCAGCGCGGTACCGATCTGGCAGACGAGCTGGCCCATGGTCGGCGAGAGCTTCGATTGGTTCGCGAGCAGCGAGCACTGGGGCGAGGTCTGGACCGCCTTCCAGGCCGCGATCGAGCGCAGCCCGGTCGACTTCGCCGCGCTCACGCTGCTGGCGCTGATCCTGATCGGATTGGCGCGGCCGGTGCGGCAGCGAATCGTCGCGCTGGCGGAAGAGGCCACCAACAGTCGCTCGACCAGCTTCCGACCGACCATCTGGACCCTGCTGGCGACGATCATGACCGCGATCGGCTGGCCGCTGCTGCTGTGGCACCTGGCGACGCTCGTGATGGCGACGCCGAACGTCGAGGACTTCCCGAACGCGGTCGCCAACGGCGTGCTGCGCATAGCCCTCCTGCTCGGCGCGCTCAATCTGTTCCGCCAGGCGATGCGCCCATCCGGCCTCGCCGAGGCGCACCTGCGCTGGCCCGCGGCCCGGACGAAGCTGTTCCGCAGCAACATGAACTGGTTCGTGCCGATGTTCCTGCTGCTCGCGTTCCTGCTGCGCGTGCTGGCGGTCCACGGGCACGTGCAATGGGGCTTCGCGCTCGATCGCCTGCTGCTGGTGACGATGCTGCTCGTCATCGCCACGTTCCTGGCCAGGCTGCTGCATCCGACCCGGGGCGTGCTGCTGGGCATCGCCACCGGCGGGATGTGGCAGCGCCGACGCCTGTGGTTCGCGCTCGGGGTCGGCGTGCCGGTCGCGCTCGCGATCGTCGCCGTGTCGGGCTACCACCTGAGCGCGCTCGAGCTGCTGTACCGGCTCGAGCAATCGCTGGCGGTGATGGGCTTCGCGGTCCTGATCGACGGCCTCGGCATCCGCTGGATGCTGCTGGCCAAACGTCGACTGGCGATGGCGCAGGCGAAGGCGCGGCGCGAGGCGGCCAAGGCCAGGCAGGCGGAGGCGGGCCCCGAGATCCAGGGCGAGGCGCCGCAGCTGCCCGAGGAGTCCCTGAGCCTGGCCTCGGTCGATGCGCAGAGTCGGAAGCTCTTGGGCGGCGGTCTGCTGCTGCTCGTGCTGTTCGCCCTCTGGGGCATCTGGGTCGACGTGCTGCCGGCGCTGCGGGCGTTCGACGAGTTCACGGTCTGGGGCAAGGGGACCGATTCGCCGGTGTCGCTGGCCAACGTGCTGCTGTCGCTGGTCGTCATCACCATCACCGTCATCGCGGCCCGCAACATCCCCGGTCTGCTCGAGCTGGTCGTCCTGCAACGCATGGGAACGCACGTCGGCGAGCGCCACGCGGTCACGACCCTGGTCCGCTACCTGATCGTCACGGCGGGCGCGGTCTTCGCCTTCGCCAGCATCGGTGTCGGCTGGGACAAGGTGCAATGGCTGGTGGCCGCGATCTCGGTCGGGCTCGGCTTCGGCCTGCAGGAGATCTTCGCCAACTTCGTCTCGGGCGTCATCATCCTGTTCGAGCGGCCGGTGCGGATCGGCGACCTCGTCACGATCGGCGAGGTCGACGGCTACGTGACGCGCATCCGCATGCGGGCGACGACGATCATCGACTTCGATCGCAAGGAGATGATCGTGCCCAACAAGGAGTTCGTGACGTCCAGGCTCATCAACTGGACGTTGACCGACACGATCACGCGCGTGGTGGTGACCGTCGGCATCGCCTACGGTTCCGATACCGAGCTGGCGCGCAAGATCCTGCTGCAGCTGGCCGCTGACGAGGAGCTCGCCCTCGACGATCCGGCGCCGTCGGTGGTCTTCCGCGAGTTCGGCGCCAGCTCGCTCGACTTCGATCTGCGGGTCTTCATCGCCAACCGCGATCACTGGCCGCAGATCGTCAACAACCTGCACTCGGCGATCGATCGCGAGTTCCGGACGGCGCACATCGAGATCGCGTTCCCGCAGCGCGACCTCCACATCCGCACCTTCGGCCCGGCCGAGAAGCTCCTCGACCCAGCCTCGGCCTGACGTCAGAGCATGCGCCGCCGGCGCAGGAACAGGATCTCGCCGACGGCGATGGCGAGCAGCAGGGCGACCACGATCCAGAACGCATACGGCGATTCGATGCCCGGCATGCCGCCGACGTTGATGCCGAGCAGGCCGGTCAGCAGGCCCAGCGGCAGGAACACGGCCGCGACCACCGACAGCACGTAGATGTTGTGGTTGAGGCGGCTCTGGACCGAGTTGTCGATCTCGTCCTGCAGCACCGTGGCCCGTTCGCGCACCGAGTCGAGATCCTCGACGTAGCGGATCTGACGGTCGGCGATGTGATGCAGTTCGGCCCGCACCGGACCCGCCAGCAGGTTCTCCGATACCCGCTGCAGCTGCTCGATCGCGTCGCGCTGCGGCGCCATGTGTCGCCGCAGCTG
Organism: Planctomycetota bacterium; assembly: GCA_020425885.1. The sequence goes on from JAGQRA010000206.1 coordinate 13,332, forward strand.
CACGATGACATGGCGCAGCTCGGACAGCTCACGCTGCAGCCCGTTCGGTCCACGGTCGAGCAGCTGCTCGTGCAGTTGATCGACCGTGTCGCCGAGGCCGTCGACGATCGGGCGCATGCGTTCGACCAGTCGGCCGGTGATCGCCGCCAGGATCTCCCCCGCGCTGACCGGACCGTCGCCGGCCTGGAGCTGCGCGCGGACGTCTTCGACCGCCATCACGCGGCGTGGACTGACGGTCACGATGCGATCGGCCTCGACCCAGGCGCGCATCGACACCATGTCCTCGGGCTCGGCGCCGGGGTTGTGATTGACGCCGCGCAGGACGACCAGCAGCCCGCCGCCGAGGATCGTCGCCCGCGGGCGGGCATTGCCGATCACCAGCGCCTCGGCGATGTCCTCGGCCAGCCGGCGCTGCGCCGCCAGCCACTCGGCGCTGTCCTCTTCGAGTCGGTAGTGGGTCCAGCGGGCTTTGGCGCTGTCCGCCGCCGCGGCCAGGCCGCCGTTGCCGTCGAGCCCGACCCGGAAGACTTCGGCGTTGGAGTTGCTCATTCGTGCGAGGGCAGAGAGTAGCGGGCTGCTAAACTCCTCGCCCCCATGATTCGCGTCGGCCAACGCCTCGGGAAGTACAAGCTGAAACGCCGCCTGGCGCGCGGCGGTTCGGCCGACGTATTCGAGGCCTTCGACACCCTCGAACGGGTCACGGTCGCGCTCAAGGTGCCGCTCGGCGAACGGCTCGAACCATCGGTTCGCATCGACTTCGAACGCGAGATCCAGGTCAGCGCGCGGCTCGATCACCCGAACATCCTGTCGCTGAAGAACGCCGATGTCGTCGGCGGTCTGCTGACCGTGGCCTACCCGATGGGGGAGCGGAGCCTCGACGATCGTCTCGCCTACCGGATGTCGGTACGCATCGCCCTGGACTATGCCGAGCAGCTGATCGAAGCGCTGGCCTACGCCCACGAGCACCGCGTCATCCACTGCGACGTCAAGCCCGACAACCTGATCCTGTTTCCCGAGGGTCATCTCAAGCTCGGCGACTTCGGTCTGGCCAAGCACTCGGTTCGGACGCTGCAGGCGTCATCGTCGGGGACGCTCGGATACATGGCGCCGGAGCAGGCCATGGGCAAGCCGTCGGCCAAGTCCGACGTCTTCTCCGCCGGCCTGATCGTCTATCGCATGCTGAGCGGCAAGCTGCCGGACTGGCCCTACAAGTGGCCGCTGCCGGGCCTCGACCGGGTGCGCCGATCGGCGCCCGACATGGTGCCGTTCCTGCAGCGGGCACTGCAAGTCGAAGCGCGTCGTCGCTATCGTGATGCCGGCCACATGCTGGACGCGTTCCTCGAAGCCAAGAAGCTGTCGTTGCGCCGTCTCGACCGGCGCAAGAAGCGGCGATGAACGCGCTGCCGAAGTCGGCGAGCCGGATGTGGCTCGATGGCAACGGGGCGGAGCTCACCAGCGAGCCAGCGGGCAGCGGGCGTTGCGTGCTGATCGTCAGGAAGAGCCCGAGCCGGGACGAGGGAGCGCCGTGCGAGGACGTCGCCGGGGTCGTGAGCTGGGATGATCGGACCAGCGCGTTGATCGTGGCCGATGGGCTCGGTGGTCACGGTGACGGCGACGTCGCCTCGCGGCTGACGTTGCGGGCGATCGTCGAGCGGCTCGAGGCGGTGACGCCCGACGTGATCTCGATCCAGGCCGGGATCCTGGCCGGCATCGAGGCGGCCAACCAGGCGCTGCTCGATCGGCCCGGCGGCGCCGCGACCACGATCCTGGTCGCGCTGATCGAGGACGATCGTTTCCGCAGCTACCACGCCGGCGACTCCGAGCTCCTGATCACCGGCCAGCGCGGCAAGATCAAGCACCAGACCGTCAGCCATTCGCCGATCGGCTACGCCGTCGAGTCGGGCCTGCTCGATGCCGAGCAGGGCTTCGTCCACGAGGATCGCCACATCATCTCCAACTGCGTCGGCATGGCGGGCATGCGGGTCGAGATCGCCAGCGCGATCAAGCTCGCCAGGCGCGACACGGTGGTGCTGGCCAGCGATGGGCTCTGGGACAACCTGCACGTGACCGAGGTCACCGAGATCGTGCGCAAAGGGGATCTGCTGCAGGCCGGCCGGCGGTTGGCCGAGCTGTGCGCGGCGCGGATGGCGGGCGTGGCCGAAGGCTGGCAGGGCAAGCCCGATGACCTCACCATCCTGCTCTATCGTTCGCGATAGCGGCGACCGCATCGGGGACGCCGGGACCGGAAGGGGGGTGGGAAGGGCAGATGGAGCTTCGGGCCGGTCGCCCGGTCGAGCCGGGCCCAGCTTGCGAGCGCCGGTCCGTCGGCCTCGGCACGGGCGAGAGGGGATTTCTGAAGAACCGACCTTGGGATTCCGGAGCGGGGCCCGCTGGGGGTGGGTGAACCCGAATGGAATCCCCGATGAACAAGTCAATCTCTCTCTTCTCTCTCGCCCTCACCCTGTCCTTCTCGCTCGCGGCGCCGGCCATCGCCCAGGACGTCCGCGAGATGACGACCCAGACCGCCTACCGCTGGTACTACGGTGCCTCGGCCACGACGATCAGCAACGCGATCAGCAGCGGCTATCGCCCGACCGACATCGAGGTCGAAAGCACCAGCCCGCTGCGCTTCACGACCGCGATGGTGAGCAATACCGGCGCCTACCAGTCCGGCTACTGGTGGTACTACGGCCTCACGGCGGCGCAGCTGTCGACCAACCTGCAGACCAACAATGCTCGCCTGATCGACCTCGAGGTCTACGAGGACGGCGGCCAGACCCGGTTCGCCTGCGTCATGGTGCCCAACACCGGCAGCAACGCCAAGGTCTGGTGGTACTACTACGGCGTCACCGGCGCGCAGATCAGCAGCTACCTCAGCACCAACAACGCCCGCCCGGTCGATCTCGACTCCTACGAGATCAACGGCACGACCTACTACGACGTCGTCATGATCCGCAACACCGGGTCGGACTACCGCAACTACGCCTGGTACTACAACGTCTCCTCGGCGACGGTGCAGGCCAGCGTCAACAACGGCCGCCGCGTCTACGACCTCGAGCGCCGGCCGAACGGCAACTTCAACGCCATCCTGATCACCGCGAACCCGCAGCCGGGCTGGACCTGGTGGTACGGCCTCGACGCCGCCGGCGTCACCGAGCGGCTCGGCAACTGGGGCCACCGCCCGATCGACCTCGAGACCTACTTCGTCAACGGCCAACGTCGCTTCGCGATGGTGACCATCAACAACAGCAACGCCCTGACCACCCAGGTCGGCAACCTGATGCGGTCGACGACCGACGGCACCGTCGGCTGCCTGCTGCGGCAGATCAATGGCAGCGAGCTCGCGGCGCTGAACGGCAGCCGCCAGTTCGAGCCGGCGAGCACGATGAAGACGCTGCACAACGTCCACGCCTTCCGCCAGATCCGCAACGGCTTCGCCTCGCTCGGCACCAACGTCACCGTCTTCACCGACACCAATGGCAGCTGCCCGCTCGACACCACGCCGGTCATCGAGAACATGACGACCGTGCTGCGCAAGATGATGGAGCAGAGCGACAACAACCGCACCCAGGCCGTGGCCGCGTTCTTCGGCCAGAACAACATCAACGCCACCGCGGCGGCGCTCGGCATGTCGAACACCAGCCTCGACCACCGCATCGGCTGCGCCGGCCCGGCCATCGCCGACCCCAACGACATCACCCTGCGTGACCTCGCCACGCTGCACACCCAGGTCGCCAACGGCTACCTCGGCAACTTCCGCGACGAGTTCTACGAGCACATGCTCAACGGCCGCGCCTGGGGCGGCATCGACACGGTCATCGGCCAGGAGGCGGCGTTGCTCGGCGTCTCGGCCGCGGCCCTGACCAGCTTCCGGGCCCAGTTCGAGCTGGCGCAGAAGGGCGGCAGCTACACCCTGAACGGTGCCGAGCACCGCACCGGCTTCGGCTACGTCAAGGTCCCGTTCCTGGTCGGCAACGTGCTGACGCCGCGTGAATACGCCGTCGGTGCCTTCGTCAACGGCGCCAGCAACGGCACCAACGCCGGCAACGCCGTGAGCCAGGCGGTCGGCGAGCTGATGCGGCCGATCATCAACCTGGCGCTGCGCACCTGGAACCTGACCGCGGTCTCGGTCTCGGTCGGCGCCGGTTGCAGTGGGCGCACGCCGCTGACCCAGAGCGTCACCGGCATGCCGCGTCTCGGCCAGACGCCGGTCTACGGCGTCAGCAACGCCTTCGCCAACTCGCTCGCGCTGATGACGTTCGGCTTCAACGACCAGTATTGGGGCCGCACCGCGCTGCCCGCGGACCTCGCCTTCGCCGGCGCCCCGGGTTGCATGGTCTACAACAACTCGATCAGCAACCAGACCCGGATCACCGACGCCCTCGGCCGGGCCCAGTTCGGCTTCGCGATCCCGAACCACTACTCGATGCTGGGCATGGAGTACTTCACGCAGTGGTTCGCGTTCGGCAGCTCGCTCTTGTCGAGCAACGGCACCCGCAACGTCATCGGCGACTGACCGTCACTCCGATCCGGTCACCGCGCCGGCGGCAGCAGTCGAGGCCATGGGCCCGGCGCTGTCGTCCGGCGCGGTCCCGGTTTTGGTCGGCGGCGCGGAGGGTGAACTCCGGCGCGGTCGGGCGCCGATGAAGGTGGGTGCCGCCGAGGGTCGCCGGTGCGAACCTTGCCGCCGGATGCACGACGCGGTACCACCGGCTTCTCCGAGAACCTTGCCCGCTACCCAGGCCTCGCGATGACCATGCAGATCCGTCCGTTCCACAAGGTCCTGTGCGCCAACCGTGGCGAGATCGCCATCCGCGTGTTCCGGGCCTGCGCCGAGATGGGTCTCCACACCGTGGCGATCTTCAGCGAGGAGGACGCGACCAACCAGCATCGCTACAAGGCCGACGAGGCCTACCTGGTCGGGCAGGGCAAGGGCGCCGTCGAGGCCTACCTTAGCGGCGACGAGATCATCGACATCGCGAAGCGCGCCGGGGTCGACGCCATCCACCCGGGCTACGGTTTCCTGTCCGAGAATCACCAGTTCGCCCTCGCGGTGCGCGCGGCGGGGATCGCCTTCATCGGCCCGAAGGCCGAGGTGATCCGCTTCCTCGGCGACAAGGTCGAGGCCCGCAAGGAGGCCGAGCGGCTCGGCATCCCGACGGTGCCCGGCATCGAGTTGCCGGCCGACGAGGCCGCGGCCAACACGGCGGCGGCGCGCTTCTTCGAAGATCACGGCACCACGATCGTCAAGGCGGCGCACGGTGGCGGTGGCCGCGGCATGCGCGTCGTCGAGGAAGCGGCCGAGCTGGCCGCCAGCCTGCGCCAGGCCCGGCGCGAATCGCAGGCGGCGTTCGGCAGCCCGGTCGTGTTCCTCGAGAAGTTCCTGCCGCGCGTGCGCCACATCGAGGTGCAGATCCTCGGCGACGCCCACGGCGACGTCGTCCATCTCCACGAACGCGATTGCTCGGTGCAGCGTCGTCACCAGAAGGTGGTCGAGATCGCGCCGGCGCCGAACCTCGAACCGGCGGTGCGGGCGGCCCTGTTCGCCGACGCGCTGAAGCTGGCGCGCGAGGCCGGCTACCACAACGCCGGTACCGTCGAGTTCCTCGTCGCCGACGGCGCCCACTACTTCATCGAGATCAACCCGCGGCTGCAGGTCGAGCACACCATCACCGAGCAGGTGACCGGCATCGATCTGGTGCAGGCCCAGCTGCGGGTCGAGCAGGGCTACGCCTTGGGCTCGCCCGAGATCGGCATCATCCAGGACGAGATCCGGCCGCGCGGCTACGCGATCCAGTGCCGGGTGACGACCGAGGATCCGCAGAACGACTTCCTGCCCGACACCGGGACCATCATGGCCTACCGCTCGCCGGGCGGTTTCGGGCTCCGACTCGACGGCGGCGACAGCCTGGCCGGCACCAAGGTCACCGGTCACTACGACTCGCTGCTGGTGAAGTGCATCACCTACGGCGGCACGCTCGAGGCGGCGGCCCAGAAGGGGCGGCGCGCGCTGCGCGAGTTCCGCATCCGCGGCGTCAAGACCAACCTCGCCTTCCTGCGCAACGTGCTCGCCCACGAGTCGTTCCTGCGCGGCGCGACCTGGACCCGCTTCCTCGACGAGACGCCGGAGCTGTTCGAGATCGAGACCGGCCGCGATCGCGCGACCAAGCTGCTGACCTACCTCGCCGAGGTCATCGTCAACGGTCACCCGACGATCAAGCCCGAGCAGCGCCTGCGGCCGTCCGCGTTCGTCGAGCCGCGGGTGCCGACGGTGAGCGCGGCCCCGCCGCCGCCGGGGTCGGCGCAGATCCTGGCCGAGGGTGGGCCCGCCAAGGTGGTCGAGTGGGTCAAGCGTCAACGCCACCCGCTGCTGTGCGACACGACGATGCGCGACGCGCATCAGTCGTTGCTGGCGACGCGGGTGCGCACGACGGACATGATGCAGGTCGCGCATGCGACGGCGCATCTGTGCCACCAGATGTTCTCGCTCGAGACCTGGGGCGGGGCGACCTTCGACGTCGCCTACCGCTTCCTCGACGAGGATCCGTGGGAGCGCCTGCAGCAGCTGGCCCGGGCGATCCCGAACGTGCTGCACCAGATGCTGCTGCGCGGCGCCAACACCGTCGGCTACACCAGCTACCCGCAGAACGTCGTCGAGGCGTTCATCGACGAGGCCGCCGCGGCGGGCATCGGCGTGTTCCGCATCTTCGACAGCCTCAACGACCTCGATTCGATGCAGGTCTCGATCGAGCGGGTGCTGCAGACCGGCAGGATCGCCGAGGTCGCGGCCTGCTACACGGGCGACATCGACAACCCGGCGCGGACCAAGTACGGCCTCGACTACTACGCCGATCTGGCGCGGCGCATCGAGGACACCGGGGCCCACATCCTCTGCATCAAGGACATGGCGGGGCTGCTGCGACCGCAGGCGGCCCGGATGTTGATCACGCGATTGCGCGAGGTGACCACGCTGCCGATCCACCTGCACACGCACGACACCTCCGGCAACGGCATCGCGACCTACATCGCGGCGATCGAGAGCGGCGTCCACATCGTCGATACGGCGATGGCGCCGATGGCGGGCCTGACCTCGCAGCCGAGCATGAACGCGCTGATCGCGGCGCTGCGCGGTCACGACAAGGAGACCGGGCTGACCAATCGTGAGATGCAGCCGCTGGCCGACTACTGGGACGCGGTGCGCGAGTTCTACGCGCCGTTCGAGTGCGGTCTCAAGAGCAGCACCAGCGAGGTCTACTACCACGAGATCCCCGGCGGCCAATACTCGAACCTGCGACCGCAGGTGGCCTCGCTCGGCCTGCTGGCGCGCTGGCCCGAGGTGCGTCACGCGTTCGCCGTCGTCAACCAGCTCGTCGGCGACATCCCGAAGGTGACGCCGTCGTCGAAGATGGTCGGCGACTTCGCCGTCTTCCTGGTGCAGAACGATCTGCTCGTCATGCGCGGCGACCTCGAGACCTCGGTGCGGGCGACCAAGGACAAGGTGCTCACCGAGAGCGCCCGCCTCGACTTCCCGCAGAGCGTCGTGCAGTACTTCCAGGGTTACCTCGGGCACCCGCCCGGCGGCTTCCCCGAGGACCTGCGGGCCGCGGTGCTCAAGGGACTGCCGGTGCTCGAAGGGCGACCGAGCGACGGCATGCCCGCCTTCGACTTCGCTGCCGGCGAAGAGCACGTGCTGCGGCAGGCGGGGCGTGCGCCCGAGCGGCGCGACGTCGTCAGCCACGCGCTCTACCCGCGGGTGTTCGACGACTACCTCGCGGTGCGGCGCCGCTGCGGCAACGTCTCGCTGCTGCCGACGCCGATCTACTTCTACGGCATCGAGATCGGCCAGGAGGTCTGGATCGAGATCGAACCCGGCAAGACGCTCGTGATCTCGCTCGAGGCGGTCGGCGAACCGGACGAGGAGGGTCACGTCACCGTCTACTTCAAGCTCAACGGCCAGAGCAGACACGTCGCCGTCGTCGATCGCTCGGTCGAGGTCGAGACCGAGGCGCGACGCCGAGCCGATCCGGCGCAGGCCGGCGAGGTCGGCTCGCCGATGCCCGGTCGCGTCGTAACGTTGCACTGCGGCGAGGGCAACGCGGTCGGCGCCGGCGATCCGCTGGTCACCCTCGAGGCGATGAAGATGGAGACCGTGGTGCGGGCGCCGATCGCCGGCACGGTGCGCGAACTCTGCACCGACAAGAAGGCGCAGGTGCAGGCGGGCGACCTGCTGGTCGTGCTCGATCCGACGAGTTGAAGCCGGCCGCTGCCGCGCCATCGTGGCGCTGCAGCGACGTGCTCACCTCACGGTGACTGCGCCCCGATCACCATGCGGGTGTAGCCGGAC
>JAGQRA010000207.1 GCA_020425885.1 Planctomycetota bacterium
AACCGGTCCTTCGAGCGCCGCCGCGACTCGGGGGTCGTGCTGCGGACGCGCCGCGAGCAACGGGCCGGGCAGCATCGCGGCCAACCCGAAGAGGAGAGGGATCGGCCGCCCGGCCGGACTCGGTTTCGGATCGTTCACTTCGCGGCGAGGATAGCGCCTCGCCGCCACCCGCAATCTTCATCTCGGCTTGGCTCCGGGTTCTGGTCGCGTCGGCACACTCGATGCCGTCGACATGCCCACCACACCCGATCATTGGTTGATGTTGCTCGCCGGAGCCCTGCTGCTGTGGCTCGGCTGGTTGCGGCGGCGGGTCACGCGCCGGCGGCAGCGCGGCGGCCACCTGCTCGGATCGTGGTGACGGCGACGCACCCAGCCGCGGGCCCCGACGTCGTTCAGGCGACGGCGAGGCCGGGCCGAGCCGCGGCTTCGGTCGCGAACGAGAGGCAACGCCGGTCGCCGATCTCCTCCTCGACGCCGGCGAGGGCGAGGCGGACGTGCGCGATCTGCATCGCCAGCTCGTCGTGCTCGTCCTGCATCTCGCAGCTGACCGGGTCGCGGCCGATGGCGTCGCTGCCGGACAGGCGGTCACGCACGGCCTCGGAATGGCGTTGCTCGAGCTCGCGGGCGAGTTCGGCGAGATGGCTGAACATGCCGATCAGCTGGCAGCGCAGGCGGGCGCGGAGCTGCTGCAGGTCTCGGTCGGCGTCGCCGAACTCAGGCGCTGCGGGCATGGCGACCTCCTCGATCGGGAGCGCAGTCCATGACGCGTTCGAGCACCTCGACGTCGCGGCGGCAGTGGATCAGAACGCGGCGTTCATCGCTCGGGATCGGATCGCCGGCCGCGAGGGCACGGGCGAACGCGGCCTGATATCGCTCCTCGGCGAGCTGCAGGTCGCGGCGGGCACGTTCCATCTCGCCGGCGAAGCGGGCAGCGAAATCGGAGGCCGCGCAGGCGGCTCCGTCGAAGGCATCCTGGTCGAAGACAACTTGGTCCATGTCGGCATCGTTGCCGGTGCAAAGCAAACGACGATGAAGAACGGGTGAAGCTTCGCGGCCGTCGGCGGCCTCACTTGTCCGACGGCCGCCCCTGCTCGATGGCCGTCGCCTCCTGCGTCCGACCCAACTGCCGCAGCAAAGCCACCAGTCGCTCACGCTGCGTCTCCGCCTCACCCTTCCTGCCCGCAGAGCTCGAGCGCTGCAGCGCTTCGGCGAGCAGGGCGACGGCCTCCTCGCGGCGACCGACACCGCTCTGCATGAACGCCAGGTTCGTCATTGCCGTCGAGGTCACGAAGTGATCCTCGGGCAATCGCTCGCGCGCGATCGCCAACGCTTCGGCCTGGAGTTCGATCGCCTGCTGCTGCCGGCCGCGCTTCCACAGCAGACCGGCGAGGTTGCCGAGGCAGCCCACCCGTCCCTCGACGGCATGACCCGGCAGGTCGCGGAAGTTGTCGGCGGCCGCCCGCAGCAGCTGCTCCGCCTCGACCGAGGCACCGGTCCCGACCAACACCGCGCCCAACCGCTGCATCGCCTCGCTCACGAACACATGGTGCTCGCCGAGGCGTTGGCGCAGGACGGTGATCGCGCGTCGCAGCAGCGGCTCGGCCTCGGCATCGCGACCGCGAACGTGGAACAGCCACGCCAGGTCGACTTCGGTCCACGCCACCTCGGCATGGTCGGCGCCGTAGAGTTCACGGCGTCCTTCCAGGCACTCCGACAGGCACTCCTCCGCGGCCTGCATATCACCCCTTCGCAGCAACAACAGCGACTCGTGCTGCAGCGCGACCAGAGCTTCCGGGTGTTTGTCGCCGAGCGGCTCGAACAGCCGCCGGGCCTGCGCCAGATGCTCGAGGGCCTCGTCGACGCGACCACGTGCGCCGTACAGGTTGGCGAGCTGCAACGAGCTCCGCGCCTGCCCGGTGAGATCACCGGCCTCCTGCCGCAGCAACTGGCCATGCTCGGCGGCGGCGACGGCCTGCTGCCATTCGCCGCGGCGCTGCAGACAGTTGGCCTTGATCTCGAGCAGAGCGGCCGCCGCCTGCGGCGTGGCGACCTCGTCGACGTGGCCGAGCCCGGTCGTCACCGCCGCGACGGCGGCCGCGATGTCGCCGCTGTCGAACCGCGCCCGCGCCTGCTCGACCAGCGCCGTCAGCAGGTGCAAGGGCTCGCCGGTTTCGCTGGCGAGCTCCACGATCCGGTCGGCATGCACGCGGGCCTTGTCGAGGGAACCGCCGATACGCTGCAGGCGCGCGAGCGACAGCCGCACGCGATACTCGACCTCGGGATCGCCCTCGACCCGATCAGGCAAGGTCCGCTCGAAGTCGGCCAGCAGCTCGCGGACGGGATAGTCGGCCCGGCCGGAGCGAGCCGGATCGGCCGATTCCCACAGGTTGTCGAGCAGGTCCAGCGCACGCCGCGCACGTTCGGAGGCCCGTTCCGCGGCGCGCTGATCATCGCGCGCCCGTTGCTCGGCGATCACCGCGGCCTGCTCGGCCGCGCGCGCCACGAGCAGACCGCGCACCGCGAAGAAGGTGCCGAGACTCGACGCGACCAGCACCGCCGACGCCGCCCCGACCAGGAGCCGGTGGCGACGGGCCAGCTTGCGCAGCCGATATCCACGCCCCGCCGGGGCGACGGTCACGGCTTCGTGATCCCGGACCCGCTGCACGTCCTCGGCCAGCGCGGCAGCGGCCTCGTAGCGATGGGCCGGCTCGACGGCCATCGCCTTGGCCACGACCCAATCGAGTTCGATCGGCAGGCCTGGTAGAGCCGTCGGCAGCTCGGCCAGCGGCGCCGCGCCGCCGACCCTGATCCGCTGCAACAGCTCCTTGGTGCCATCGTGTCCGGCCGGGCGCGTGAACGGTCGACAACGGCCGAGCAGCTCGTAGAGCAACACCCCCAGCGCGTAGACATCGGTGACGGTGTCGACCGCGCCGACATCCGCCCGGGTCTGTTCGGGACTCATGTACTCGGGCGTTCCGAGCGGCAGCGCAACGTCGGATTCGCCGCGCGAACGTGCCACGCCGAAGTCGACGACCACCGGCTGGGCGGCGCCATCGCGCTCCGCCACCAACACGTTCGACGGCTTGAGGTCGCGGTGCACGACCCCCTTGCTGTGCGCGTGCTGCACCGCGCGGCAGACCTCGATGAACAGGCGCAGTCGCGCGTCGATACCGAGCCCGTGCGCGTCGCAGTACCGCACCAGCGGCTCCCCTTCGACCAGCTCCATCGCCATCCACGACCGGCCCGAGTCGGTGACGCCGGCGTCGATCACCTTGGCGATGCCCGGGTGGCGCATGCGCGCGAGGCTCTGCCGCTCGGCAGCGAAACGTTCGGCGACCTCGGCCGCGTCGCCGCCGGCATGCAGCACCTTGAGCGCGACGTCGCGCACGACCGGCTCTTCCTGGCGCGCTCGCCAGACGCTGCCGAAGCCGCCGTGACCCAGACGTTCGAGCAGCTCGAAGTGATCGATGTGCCCCCCGACGACGAGCTCGTCATCGACACCCGCCTCGGGATCGTTGGCGGCGGCCTCGACCATGCCGGTCGGATGCTCGAGGAAGTCGCCGGCCTCGTCATGGGCCTGCAGCAACCGCAGCAGACGACTGCGCAAGGCGTCGTCGTCGCTGCACGCGCCGCCGAGGAAACCGTCGCGCTCGGCCGACGGCAGCTCCACCGCGACCTCGAACAGCTGCTTGAGGCGATCAGCCGCCGCCATGGTCCTGGTCCCGCAGCGCTGCATAGAGTTGGGCGCGGGCGAACGCCCATTCGCGCAGCACCGTGCGTCGCGACAGCTGCATCGCGGCGGCGGTCTCCTCGACGGTGAGGCCGGCGAAGAAGCGCAGGCGCACGATCTCGCCCGCCCGTGGGTCGTCCCGCGACAACTGCTCGATCAGCCGATCGAGCTGCAGGAACGTGTCGGCGTCGCCGTCGTCGGGTCGGGCGGCGAGGCGCTCCATGGCGACGTCCTGGTGGGGCGCACCGCCGCCGCGTTTGGTGCGGGTCCGGCGGCGCGCGTGGTCGACGAGGATGCGTCGCATCGCCACGGCCGCGGCGCGGTAGAAGGCGTAGCGATCCGACCAGTTGCCCTCGCCCACGCCGACCAGCTTGAGCCAGGTCTCGTGCACGAGCGCCGTCGCCTGCAGGGTGTGATCGCGACGTTCGCCCGCCATCCGCGCCTGCGCCAGGTTGCGGAGTTCGCGGTAGATCAGCGGCAGGGCGGCATCGGCGGCGGTGGCCTCGCCGGCGGCCGCGCGCTGCAACAGCTCCGTCAGTGGCGCGGAACCATCGGGCGGTGGATCGGCGGGCGACATCCGGCCCGCGACTATACGCCTGCCTGCAGCCGGGCGCGCCGAGCGCCCGCCGGCGACGAATCGGATCGGCTCCGCGAGCAGGACCACGGCATCCTTCGCGCTACAGGAACGTGCCTTCGAGCAGCACCGGAACGGCGCCGAACTCGGGCGTGCTGGCCGAACCGTAGTTGACCAGGGTGCCGCTCGCGGCGGCCGGGTCGGCGGCATCGACCTGTTGCATCGGGAACTGTTCGAGCGCATCGCCGACGCGCACCTCGACGGCGCCGCTGGTCAGCACGCCGAGCGCGTTGGCAGTCGGATCGAGCAGCATGGACTGGCCGTAGAGCCGCAAGCCGACGAACGAGGGGGCGCCGGGCACCGGCACGTTGGCCATCGACAACCACCCGATGAAGGTCGACTGCCAGCTGTGCGGCACGTAGGCCAGGGGAGAGACGTAGATCGAGTGGGTCGGCGCGCCGAGGGGGCCCAGATCGTAGGGCGCGGGCAACGCGGCGAAGCCGATCCCCATGAAGCCCGCAGGATGCGTCCAGCCGAGCATGGAGTTGAACTCGATCGTGTTGCCCGGGCTGAACAGGCGCGGGGTCGCGGAGCTGTTGACGGTCGCGAGCACCTGCAGGCTGTCGAAGCTCGGGTTGTCACCGGCGACGCCGTACGTGGTTGCCGATCCACCGCCCTGCATCGCATCGAGGTAGTAGAAGGAGGAACCGCCCGCCGCGTTGTTGCCGACGATGTCGATCAACAGGTCGCCCATCGAGCTCGTGAACACGTACGGCGTCGGGAAGGTGATCACGGTGTCCCATCCCATCGGACCGTCGTAGCCCGTGGCCTGCGCCGGCAGGCTGACCGTGCCCGAGAACACCTGCGTCGCGGCGCCCGTGACGTTGCTGGCGAAGGTCGTCTGCAGACCACCGAGCCCGACGCTGCTGTGGCTCAGCGACACGGTCACGTTCGGCAAGGACCGGGCGGCTTGCGGCGAAGAGGCGCGATCGGCGCGAAAGCGGATGCCCGTCAATACGGCCTGGGTCGTCGCCACCGAGGCGGCGTCGATCAGGATCTGGGTGCGGAAGCCGAGCTTGCCGAACGGCAGCGCCTGCGACCGCTGACCATCGACAGCGTCGGCGTGAGCCGGCACGGGCTGGGTCGATTGCGCGGTCAACGAGGTGACGAAGGTGAGGGAGAGGGCGATCGGTAGAGATGTACGCATGACAGGATGGGGTTGGCGGGGAAGGGGTCGGCATCGACCCGGGGGCCTTACACCGGCTCGGCGTCGAAACGGGCCAGGGGTGCCATGAATTCGTCGACGGGGTCAGGGCAGCGACACAGCCTACGCCCAAGCCCTCCCCCGAAACCCCGCGCCGCGTTCGCCGCGTGGGGGACTCAGGCGCCGACGACCAGGATCAGTCCGTTGCTCGAGCTGACCCCGGGTAGCGCGCCGCCGAACGCGTCGATGGCGGCGGCCTGGCCGGTCAGCTCCACGCCGAGCAGACCGGGGCTGACCGGGATCGAGAGCGCGAACGCGGCGGTCCCCCGCAGGTTGGCGGTCGTGACCATGGCCGCGGTGGCGCCGGCCGGCCATAGCACGCAACCCGAGGGCAACGGCATCGCGATGCGATCAGTACCGAACAGGATTGCCGTCAACGCCCCGGCCGGGACGCGATCGACCGCCAGCGGCAACGCTGCGCCGCCCAGACGCGGCAACCCGACCGCCGTCAGTTCGGGCAGCCCGGCGCCGCCGGCGCAGCCGCGACCGAACGGTTGCGCGATGGCGGCGCCGAACGCGCCGACCGGCGCCTGCCACAGCTCGCGGCCGAGATTGCCGTCGTCCAGCGCCAGATAGGCGCGGCCGCCGGCGCCGCCGATCCACAGCGGCTGACTGTTGCCGTTCGGGTTGCCGTCGATCAGCATCGCGGTGCCGATCCCGGTGCCATCAGAGGTCCACGGTTCGAGGCCGTGGATGCCGTCGTTGGCCGCCAGCAGCAGTCGGTTGCCATAGCCGGTGAGGCTGCGGACGCTCGAATGCGGGCCGGGAAACAGATCGACGACGATGCCGGTGCCGGCGGCAGTGCCGTCGGTCTGCCACAGCTCGCGACCGGACGCCGCGGCGTGCGCCGTGAAGTAGATGGCGTTGTCGCCGATCACCCAGTCGAGCGGCAGCGTCACGGTCGCGACGACGGCGGTGCCGTTGACGGTGCCGTCGCTGCGCATCAACCTCCGGTCGCTGGATAGCAGCCCGCTCTCGGTCCAGTAGAAGTGGCCGGCGAAGGTCCCGACCGGCTCGCTGAAGACGCCGTTGTTCAACGGGCTCACCGTCACCGTGCCGGCGACGGTGCCATCGGTGGCGATCGTCGATTGTCCCTGCTGCAGGAACACGCGGCCGTTGGCGGCACCTAGGATGCGGTGGGTGAGCAGCGAGAGCTCGACGGTGCCGGCCACGGTCAGATCCGTTCGCCACACGCTCGATGCGCTGGACACGTAGAAGATGAAGTCGTCGGTGACCAGGAACTCGCCGCTGCTGTGCAGATCGATGATCGGCAGCGGCAGCGGCGGCGACAGGCCATCGGTCCGGAACAGACGGAGGCCGTTCGGGGTCAGGTCGGAGAAGTAGAGTTGATGGTCGTGGACCTGCAGGTGATGCGCGGCGCCGCCGCTGGTCCCGACCGCCTGGGTCAGTGCGATCGTGCCGGCCGCGGTGCCGTCGGTGCGGAAGAGGATGCTCGGGCGCTGCGGCTGGCCGTTCTCGCGTACATCGCCGGACGCCACGAAGCAGTGACCGTCCATGGCGACGAGCTCGCAGTCCCGCATCAAGCCGGCGTCGGGGCCGGCGACGATGTCGGTCAGCCGCGCGGTGCCGGCGGCGGTGCCGTCGGTGCGCCACAGCTCCCGCCCGAGGCTGCCGTCGTCGGCCGCGAACAGCAGCACGTCACCGAGCGCGGTGGCGGCCGTCACCGCGATGCCGGGATGGAAGAGACCGAGCGGCAACAGGCGCTGGGTGCCACTGACCGTGCCGTCGCTGCCGTAGACACCGTCGACGGCGCCGAACACGGCGACGCCCCCGACCGATTGGATCTCGGGGATGGCGGCGATCGCCGACGACGCGGTGGCCTGGTAGCGCGAGCCCGCCGGCGTGCCGTCGGTGAAGAGCACGCCCCAGCCGGTGCCGGTCACGACGCGGGCACAGGCCTCACCGCCGACCTCGACGAACTCGCTGAACACCGACCAACCCTGGCCCGGCGTCAGATCGATCAGCAGCTGCGTGCCCGCGGCGGTCCCGTCGCTGCACCATGCCTCCATGCCGGTCGGACCGTCGACCGCCGCGAAGTAGGTCTTGCCGCCGATCGTCGCCAGCCGCGTGATCGCGGTGAGACCACTGCGCACCACCACCGTGCCGGCCGTGGTGCCGTCCGAACGCCACAGCTCGCTGCCGACGGCGAACAGCAGGTAGCCGCCGTTCTCGACCATCGTCGGGTTGGTGGCGCCGAGCATGAAGCCCGGGAAGACGCGGATGCGAACGGTGCCGGCGGCGGTGCCATCGGTGCGCCAGAGCGCGGCGTCGCCGTTGCTCTCGCTGGCGAGGAAGTGCACCACGCCAGCGAGCGTGGCGAACGCGGTCGGATGCGAGCTGCCGTTGGTCACCAGGTCGACCACCAATCGGGTGCCGGCGACGGTGCCATCGGTTCGCCACAGCTCCCAACCGCTGCCGCCCTGCAGCCCCGCGAAGATGGCCTGATTGCCGTTCACGACGCCGCGTCCGACGGTGACGCCGGCGAGCGTGGAGGTGCCGGCGACCGTGCCGTCGGTTCGCCACAGCATGCCGACGTGGTCGCCGAACAGCAGCGCGTTGCCGAGCTCGCCGATGACACCGTAGAGCGGACCATTGCCGTTGCCGGGTATCACGCCGTTCTTCAGCAGACGGATGCCGGTCGCGGTGGCGGCGGTGATCCACAGTTCGGTGCCGTGACCGAAAACCACCTCGCCGCCGACGAAGCCGATCGGCGCGCACGGCATCACGTTGCCGGGCTGGTCGGTGAAGGACGTATGGACCCTGCTGCCGGCGGCCGTGCCGTCGCTGACGAACAGGCCCTGCTCGCCGTACGGGCTCTGGAAGGAGCCGAACACACGCTGACCGTCGCATTGCAGCAACCGCGGCACCTGGGTGAACTGCCAGGCCGGCGCGGAGTTGAGCTCGGTCACCAGCTGCTGGGCGATGGCACCGGTGGCCGGGGTCAGCGCGAGACAGATAAGGGCACTCGAGACTCGGTTCATGTCGTCCGTCCTGTTCGGGCGAAGTCAGCTGGAGAGGGATCGCAGGCGTGGTGACGTCACGGGCGGCAGCCACCGCGCATCGCCTGCCGCGGTGCGGGCAGTGTAGCCAGGGCACGGGCCACGGTAACGAGGCCAGGCGACATGGCGATCGAGTGACGTTCCACGGTCGAAGGGCTGTCGCGACGGCGCGCTACTGCCCTTCATCCGCGTTGTCAGCGACGGTCTCGCCGTAGCGCTGCAGTTTGCGATACAGCGTCTTGCGGTCGAGACCGAGGATCTCGGCCGCGCGCGAACGCCGACCGCCGACGGCCTGCAGCACCTGCAGGATGTGCCGCCGTTCGAGTTCCTCGACGGTGATGAACCCGGCCGGCACCGCGAGGTCGTGGCCGAGCTCGACGCGCCGGTACTCGCGGATCGAATCGGGCAGGTCCTCGACCTCGATCTGCTCACCCCGCGCCATGACCACGGCGGATTCGATCGCGTTGCGCAGCTCGCGCACGTTGCCCGGCCACTGGTAGTCGAGCAGCCGCCGCATCACCGGCTCGGCCATCCGGCTGACCGCCTTGCCGTGCCGCTGCGCGAACGCCGCGACGAAGTGGCGGGCCAGCTCGACCACCTCGCCGCCGCGATCGCGCAGCGCCGGCAGGCGCAGCATCACGACGTTGACCCGGTAGTAGAGGTCTTCGCGGAACGTGCCCTCGGCGATGGCCTCGGGCAGGTCGCGATTGGTCGCGGCGAGGACGCGCACGTCGACGGTGAGCTCGCGATCGGAACCGACCGGCCTGATGGTGCCGCCCTCGAGCGCGCGCAGCAGCTTCGGCTGCACCTCGAGCGGGATCTCGCCGAGCTCGTCGAGGAACAACGTGCCGCCGTTGGCCTCGAGGAACAGGCCCTTGCGCGCGCCGCGCGCATCGGTGAACGCGCCCCTGGCATGCCCGAACAGTTCGCTCTCGAGCAGCGCGGCCGGCAGGGCCGCGCAGTTGACGGCGACGAACGGACGCTCCCGGCGCCGGCCGTGCCGGCAGATCTCGCGCGCGGCGAGTTCCTTGCCGGTGCCACTCTCGCCCGTGATCAACACCGCGGCGTCGGTCGCGGCGACGCGCAGGATCTGCGTCCGCACGCGCTGCATCGCCGGACTGCCGCCGCGAAGATCCTCGAAAGTCGCGTCGGCCGCGACCGGGTGGCTCAACAGGCGCACTCGTTCGACCAGCCGCCGGTGCTCGATCGCGCGGCGCAGGGCGACGGCGAGCAATTCGGCCTCGACCGGCTTGGTCACGAAGTCGAAGGCGTCAGCGCGCAAGGCCTCGACCGCGGTCTCCATGCTGCCGAAGGCCGTCATCACGACGACCGGAACGTCGGGGCAGCTCGCGGTGATCCTGGCGCACAGCTCGACGCCGGTGGTTCCCGGCATGAAGATGTCGGTCAGCACGACGTCGACGCCGCCATGGCGCAACCGTTCGAGCGCCGCGGTCGCCGTGCCCGCAGCGCTGACCTGGAACCCGCGTAGACCGAGATCGGTCTCGAGCAGGCTCCGCATCTCCGGCTCATCGTCGACGACCAGGACGTGTCCGCTCATCATTCGCTCGCGGGTAGGTGAAAGGTGAAGCAGCTACCCGCTCCGGGGTCGCTGGTGACCGTGATCCAGCCATCGTGATCACGCAGGATACCGTGCACGATCGAGAGCCCGAGGCCGGTGCCCTCACCGACATCCTTGGTGGTGAAGAACGGCTCGAAGATGCGCGGCAACTTGTCGGCCGGGATGCCTTCGCCGTCATCGCGGACATCGACGCGCACGCATGGCCGCGGCGTCGCGGCGTCGTCCCCCGGCCGCACCGCCGCCTCGGCAGAGACCTCCAGTCGCACGACGTCACCCTCGCCGCTCGCCTGGATCGCGTTGATCTCGAGGTTGGTCAGGACCTGCTGCAGCTCCGACGGATTGCCATCGACGCCGGCCGGGTCGTCGACATCCCCGACGATCTCGATGCTCACCCCCTTCTTGCGAGCGGTGGGCTGCACCAGCGCCAGGCTCTCGCGCACGAGCATCCTGACATCGACGCGCTCGCGACCGGACGTGCCGCGCCTGGCGAAGACGAGCAGCTGTCGGATGATCCCGGTCATGCGATCGGCCTGGGCACCGATGATGCCGGCACTCGCCAGGACTTCGGCGGCGCCGAGCCGGCCGCCGGCGATCAACGCCGCGCGTCCGCTGACCACGTTCAGGGGCGTGCCGAGCTCATGCGCCACTCCTGACGCCAGCTGGCCGACCGTGCGCAGTCGATCGGCATGGCGCGCCGCCTCGAGCGCCGCGATCTTGGCCGCCGACTCCTCGGCGATCCGTCGCTGCGACTCGACGAGCCGGCCGCACATCGTGTTGAGGCCGGCCGCGACCAGACTCAGCTCGTCGCGTCGACCGAGCCGCAACGGATGCGACAGATCGCCGCGACCGATGCTGTCGATCTTGGCGGCGAGCTCGTGCAGCGGCCGGCCGATCAGCCGCACGCCGATGAAGTAGACGACGAGCACCGCGATCAGGAACAACCCGACGAGGTGGCTGGTCGACCGCAGCAAGACGCGCGCACCACGTTGCGACAGTGCCGCCATCGAGCGCGACAGCTCCAGCCCACCGCGACCGCCGCCTGCCGTGTCGATGGCGAAGTACATGTAGAGCCTGTTCGCGCCGCTCGCCGCCCCCTCGATGAAGTCGCCGCCGGCAACGCTGGCCGCCACGTCCGCCGGCGTCGCGACCGCGGGGGCGAACGGATCGCCGGCCGCGGCGTCGAACCAGACCCAGCGCAGCGCGGTATCGGCCTCGGCTCGGTTGGCGTCGGCGATGAGCTGCAGGCACCGCGGCATCCCGTCGGCGCGCCAGACGTCGTCCAGCACCGAGCTCATCGCCATGCCGAGCACGCGGGCATCCCGCTGCATGTCCTCGCGCATGAGGGCCCGCTCCTGGCCGTATTCCCGAAAGCCGTCGACGGCGACGAGCACCGCCAGGATCAGGACGAGAAACGCAACCAGTCGAAACGCGAGCTTCACGACGACTCCTGCCAGGATGGGGTTCGACCGCCGAGCGTGGCCGTGGTCTCGACGCGTCGCGAACGAGTGCCGGACTCGTCCGGGGGCATTCTGCCCCGACGGGGCCGAATGCCCAGGGCACAGGTGATCGATCGCGAATCGGTGAGCGCATCCGGCACGATGACGTCCGCGTCCCAGCGCGTCGAGAACTCCCGCATTGCCGCCACCACGGAGCATCCGGCGGACTTCGACGGCTGGCAACTGCGGGCCACGAGAACGGCACGTCGCTTGCTCCTGGGGTTCACGAACTTCCTGACCCTGACCAACGAGGACAAGCGATGACGACATGCACCGAACCCGACGCCCGAGAAACGGAACTCGAGGACGAACGGTCGACCGCGCCCGATCGGGTGTGGCAGACCGAGACCGAGAAGAGCTGCGACGCGGCGCCACCGGCGGACACCGCGATGCCCCGCATCCTGCTCGCCGAAGACAACGGCGAGATGCGCCAGCTGCTGGCAGGCCAGCTCCGGCTCGCCGGCTACGAGGTCGTCGAGTGTCGCGATGGCGAGCAACTCGTCGAGCGCCTGGCGTCGACGTTCCTGCCGACCCGGAACCGACACGGCTTCGACCTCGTGGTCTCCGACATCCGCATGCCCGGTTTCAGCGGACTCGAGGTCCTCGACGGCTTGCACGACTGCGAGGACTTCCCGCCGATGATCCTGATCACCGCCTTCGGTGATCAGGCGACGCATGCCCGGGCACGCCTGCTCGGCGCCGCGGCGACCCTGGACAAGCCGTTCCGCATCCCGGAGCTGCTCGCGATCGTGCAGCGGCAGATCGAGAGACGACGCCGCGGTTGGCGGACCGGCGCGACGGCAGCGCCCTCGTCGCTCGACATCACCCCCCCATCACCTTCCGACCCCCACGACAACGTCAACCACGAGGAGGACTGACCATGACCATCACCAGCAAGGCTCTCTACGCGGCGACCACCCTCGCCGCGATCGCGCTGACCGCCCTCTGCGGCGGCACTGCCGCCGACGGCGAACACCCGACCGCGACCGGGCGCGCGACGGGCGAACCGTTCGGCCCGGCAGCGTTCACCCATGTCGCCACGACGGTCGACCCCGCGGTCGTCTTCGTGCGCACCGACACCAAGGTGAAGCAGCCCGGACACCTGCAATTGCCCGACGGCAATTGGGCGCAGCCATTCGGCGACGACCTGTTCCGGCAGTTCTTCGGCCAACGGCTCGACCCGCGCGCCGCGCTGCCCGAGCAGCACGTCGTCGGCCAGGGCTCCGGGTTCATCATCTCGGATGACGGCTACATCCTGACCAACAACCACGTCGTCGGCGATGCCGACGCGGTCACGGTGAGACTGCAGGACGGCCGCGAGTTCACCGCCACCACCGTCGGCAAGGACCAACACTCGGACGTCGCCGTGATCAAGGTCGACGCGACCGGACTGCCGGCGCTGAAGTTCGGCAACTCCGACAAGCTCGAGATCGGCGAATGGGTCATGGCCGTCGGCAGCCCGTTCGGGCTCTCCAGCTCGGTGACCGCCGGCATCGTCAGCGCCAAGGGCCGCAACGCCGTCGGCCTCACCGACTACGACGACTTCATCCAGACCGACGCCGCGATCAACCCCGGCAACTCGGGCGGCCCGCTGGTCAATCTCGATGGCGAAGTCGTCGGCATGAACACCGCCATC
Source organism: Planctomycetota bacterium (assembly GCA_020425885.1). The sequence goes on from JAGQRA010000207.1 coordinate 13,300, forward strand.
TTCAGCCGCAGCGGCGGCTACATGGGCATCGGCTTCGCCATCCCGGCCAACATGGCCAAGGCCATCAGCCGGCAGTTGATCGACCACGGCGCCGTGACCCGCGGCTACCTCGGCGTGCTGATCCAGGACATCGACGCGGCCCTCGGCAAGAGCTTCGGCGTGGCCGCCAACAAGGGCATCCTGGTGGCCCAGGTCAACGCCGACACTCCCGCCGCCGCCGCCGGCCTCGAGCGCGGTGACGTGATCGTCGAGCTCGACGGCAAGTCGGCCGAGAAGGTGGCCGAGTTCCGCAACCGCATCGCCCTGATGGCGCCGGGCAGCGTCCAGCACCTCGCCTTGCTGCGCGACGGCAAACGGCTCGAGCTGTCGGTCACGCTCGGCAAGCTGGGCGACGACGTCGCGGCCGAAGCTCCGCAGGCGGCAGCCGGCTCGCTCGGCATCTCGGTGCAAGAGCTCGACGCCAGCCTGGCGCAGCAGTTCGACTGCGTCGGCATGACGGGTGTCCTCGTCACCGAGGTACGTGCGGGCTCGATAGCCCAGCTCGGCGGCCTCGAACGCGGCATGCTGATCCAGGAGGTCGACCGTCATCCGGTCGGCACCGTCGCCGACTACCGCCGCGAGATCGACCAGGCGGCGCAACGGGACTCGGTCCTGCTGCTGGTGCGCGATGGCGCCCAGGCGCACTACCTCGTGCTGCGCCTGCCCCACTGACGGCTGCCCGGCCGCCGCCTCGGCATCGAGCAGCAGGCGGCCCCCTTGTCGTCGAGTTCCGGTCGCCGCGTGCTTCGCCGGCGACATCGCGAAGACGGCAACACCTGGCCATCGCCAGGACCGCTGCGATCGCGAAGAAATCACCCTTCGCCCGGCGGTGATCCTGCGCCGTGAATCAAGTCGCGACGCTCCGGATGGTCCGGCTCGAACGCGGCGAACGAACGATCGACCCGAACTCATCGGAATCGCAAGGCACCGTCATGAACAAGCTCATCCAGACCACGGCGCGCATCACCGCGCTACTCACGTCGAGCGCACTGCTCGCTCAGACCAACATCTCCGGCCCCGACAGCCCCGACGTCACGCGCTACGGCACGCCATCGACAGCGACGCCGGGCATCGGACCGCGCACCCAGGTGTTCGGTTCTCCCATCGCCGGCAACACCGTCGAGATCCAGGTCGTCGGCGCGAGACCCTTCGTCGACGCGACGTTCTACGTCGGCACGGCCCATGACGACGTCGATGTGCCGGGACTCGGCCGCGTGCTCGTCGACATGCGCAACGCGCTGGCCTATCGGACGACGACCGACGCCGAGGGGCGGGCTTCGGTCGCGATGGCCATTCCGAACAACGCGCGATCGGGCGAGGAGAACTTCGTCCAGTGCTTCACCACCGACTCGAACCTGCCGTCGCCGGTGACGGAGCTGTCGACCGGCGTCAGCTTCCAGATCGGTGAGATCAGGGCTCCGATCGGCGCCGTCTCGCACCTGTCGGGCACCATCGCCGTCAGCGCCGGCGGCACGACGGCGACGAGCAACGCGCTGTCCGGCGTCTACGTGCTCGAATGGAGTCCGGAGACCGGCGGCCGCGTCAACGGCACGGTGGCGATCCACACCAACACCGCGCGGATCACCGTCAACGGCAGGGACGTCGAGAACCTGCGCGTGCAGCCCGGCGTGAACACCGACGAGCTGCCGTGGACGCGTACCGACTTCCTCACCGTGCCGGCTGACACCGCCGACGAGTTCCTGGTCAGCTATTCGATGCAGGGCCGCGACTACGGTCCCTACGCGGTCGCCGGCACGCTGACCGCGACCGGCGGCGACGTCGACCTGCGGCTCGCCCCGTTGCCCGGCAACGGCGACCCGCTTCAGGGCGCCACCATCGAGCTCGACATGCGCGAGTCGTTCCTCGACCCGAGTCACTTCGACGCGTTGGCGGACACCGGCCTGCGCGACCGCATCACGGACCCGGCCTCGATCACGCCCGGCCAGGTCGGCCAGCGCTTCGCCGACGCCTCGGCCCAGATGCGGGCGATCCTGGCCAGCGTGGCCGGCGACATCGGGTTCTTCGACCCGACCAGCCCGACCTATCAGCAGTTCGTCGCGCTCGAGGGCGAGATCCTGCTCGCGATGACCGATGGCTTCGCCAGCACGGCGACGGGACTGCAGGAGATGGTCGCCGGCAACCTGATCACCGAGGCCGAAGGACTCTCCCGGCTCCTCGCCTCGAAGCTGCTCGCCATCCTCGGACTCGACAAGGCCTACAAGGGCTTCGTCGAAGCCCTCGAGGAGGTGTGCGGCGATCTGCTGAAGGAACTCGGCAAGCACCTCGACGCCGGTGAATACCGCAAGGCCGGCAAGGTGCTGAAGAAGATCCTGAAGAAGATCATGGGCAAGAAGTTCGCCAAGAAGCTCGCCGACAAGATCGGCAGGAAGCTCGCCGGCAAGATCCTGGCGAAGATCGGCGCGCGATGCATTCCGCTCATCGGTTGGGGGGTCTTCGCCCTCGAGGTGCTGTGGGCGTTGATCGAACAGGCGTTCGATTAGCGCGATGGCCACCGCGGCTGATCAATCGGCCTTCGAGCGGACCCGCTGCCAGTCGAACGGGATCTCGCGGTGAGTCGTCGGATCCCAGTTGCTGCGTGCGACCGCGAACAGGTCGCCGCCATACGCGTGCGCGCCAGCTGGTCGGCGCAGCTCTGGCAGGCCAGGCGCCGAAGCCGGATCGCCGGAAGGCGCAACTTCGTGCAACGGTGAGCCGGCCGCGGTCGTCGTAGACTTCGAGTCCGATCCCGATGCCACCCGCCGAACCAGCCCCGGCGCCGGAGGCCATGCTGGCCCACGGCGACTTCGTCCGCACCCTCGTGCGTTCGCTGCTGCGATCGTCGGATGGCGAGGACGACGTCGTGCAGCAGGTGATGGTGCGGGCCTGGCGATCCGGGCCACGGCAACCCGGTCGCCTGCACGCCTGGCTGGCCCGCGTCGCCCGCAACCTCGCCATCGATCACCTGCGCGCCGAGCGCCGGCGGCGCGATGGCGGACAGCCCCTACGCCCCAGCGGCGACCCCGGTCCATCGGTGGCCGAGGTGCTGCAGCGTGAGGAGGAGCGCCAGCGGGTCGTGCGTGCCGTGCTGACGTTGCCGCAGCCGTACCGCAGCACGGTGCTGCTGCGTTACTGGGACGAGCTGAGCCCGACGCAGATCGCCGAGCGTCTCGGCGAACCGGCAGCGACGATCCGCTCACGGCTGAAGCGGGGCCTGCGGCTGCTGCGGCAGGGACTCGACGAAGAGTACGGCAGCCGGCGCGGCTGGTTGCTGGCGCTGCTGCCATTCGCGCAACCCGGCGAATCGATCGCCGCGACGACGACGGCCGCCGCAGGTGCGACGTTGGCGACCACGGGAGTTCTGGTGATGACGAAATTGAAGGCCCTGCTCGTGACCGCGGCGTGCGTCGCGGTCGGTCTGTTGTCGTGGTGGACAGCCACCGCTGGCGCGCCGGCATCACCGCCCGGCAGTACCCCCGACCAGGTGTCGAACGCGACCGCCGGTGTTGCTGTCGAGCATGCGGTGGATGCGCCGGACACGACGGTCGCCGAGGAGCCGATCGTGGAGCGGCACACCGCGGTGGTCGCCGCAACCGAGATCGTGGTGATCGGCGTCACGCGCCGGGCGCGGCCACCGCAGCCGGACAC
>JAGQRA010000208.1 GCA_020425885.1 Planctomycetota bacterium
GGAACATGCTCGACTCGTGCGCACCGAGCATGCCGACGAGATCGCACGATGGTGGCGCGGGGGTCGTGCGCCAGGGCTGCAGCTCGAAGATCGCCGGCCAGTTCACCCTCGCGTCACTCCCGGCCGACATCGCAGGCAAGCCGCTGCACGGTGGACTCCACGATGCCGGCCCGTTGGGCAAGACGGCGTGAGCGTCCCGGAGAGGATCCAATCTGTCGCGAGCACGAGGCGATTGTCGCAGGTGCCACGAGGCCGGCAAGGGGGCCGCTGCGGCACCGCGAGGCCGCGGCGATCGGTATCATCCCGGGCTGCGCTCGGGGAACCTGCCGAATCGCGCATCCGAAGATCGCACGCAGGCGGTCGCTCCGTGTGGTCGGCCGGGATCAAGCCCAGTACGAGCGAGATCGACGCGCCAGCGCCCTGCTGTGGCACCGCGACCATGGCGTCGGTGCCATGCCCGGCCCGGCATTCCGACCCGTCGACCGGATGCCGGCGTCCGAATCCTCGGTGACACGGGACGACGCCCTCGGACCGGACGACCTGGAGGACTTGGCCCGCGCGTTGCTCCTCCAACGGCGGACACTCAGGCAACCATCGCGGCCGGCCCCGTCATCACCTGGTGGAGCCGGCCGCGAGTCTTTCGTCCTGCTCGAGTTCGCCGGGCCCGAACACGGCCGCCGCTGCGATCGGAGCGAAGGTGCGACGAGGCCGCCATCCGGATTCATTCCTCGGGGCCGTGCCCAAGGCGCCCGACACTACTATGGCGAGACATGATACGGACCCGACCGACCGTGCTCTGCCTGCTGGCCTTCGGAGCCTGTGGCAGCGAGCCCGCCACCCCGACCAAACCGCCACAGGGCAATCCGGAGCCGATCACGCATGTCTTCGGCATCATCCCCCACGGCGAATCGCGCACTCACGACTACGTCCTCGACACGGCGGCGTTGGGCCGACAGTTCGTGCCATTGCGGGTCCAGCTCGATTGCTCGTGCGGTCGCGGCCAGATCATCCTGCGCGCCACCGACGGCACCGAGCGCACCGTCGACGGCACCCCGTTCGCGAACAATGCCGTCCGCCCGGACGAGACCCTGATCGCGCGCATCTTCATCGACACCGTGACCAAGGACCCGGTCGACCTGCCGCTCAGCACCAGTCGCGGCTTCGTGGTGCTGCAGCCCGTCGATGACACCACCGGCCTGCACCGCGTCAACTGGCCGCTGCACCTGCGCTTCGGCATCGACAGCCCGATCGAGGTCCGACCGTTCTCGGCGATCACCTTCGACAAGGTCGCGGTATCGACCAGCCCCGAGATCATGGTGACCTTGAACGGCGACGACAATCATCCCCGCGTTCACTTCCACGACATCGAGTGCACCGACCCGGCCATCCAGGCCGGCCTCGAGCAGGATGGCGAGATCACACGTCTGCGGGTGCGCTGCCACCCCGGCGAGCCCGGCAGCTATCGCGCCGTGCTGCGCATCGGCACCGACCTGGAGAACGACTATCACCTGAACCTCGGCGTCACCTGGAAGGTCGTGCCGGACCTGGAGTCCTATCCGTTGTCGAAGATGTCGTTCCGCACCCACCTCGATCGCGAGCAGTCCGCCGCCGATGCCAGCTCCCAGTACCTGCAGCTGGCCGACCACCATCCGGCTGCCACCGGGGAGTTTGCCGTACGGGAGGTCGTCTGGGACGACGGCCGCGACGCCTCGACCCTCTTCGACATCACCTTCACACCGGTCCCGGGCAAGGCTTCCCATCGGCGCATGTTCGTGCGCTATCGCGGCGGTTTGCAGAAGCCGTTCCGCGGGCGCATCGTGCTGACCACGCCTCGAAACGACGGTCCTTCCCTGCCGATCGCACTGGTAGTCTTCGACATCTCACCATGACCGATATCCACCCAGTCCGCACCGCGATACTCGCTCTCGGCCTCGCCACCACGATCTCGCTGCTGACCGGATGCGGCGAGCAGGCGACGGCCGCCAATCCGCCGGCGCACGAACGCGCACCCGGATCGACGTCGGCGCCCGGGCAGCGCGACGGCGCCGCAGTTGGCGCGGCAGCTCCGGTCTCGGCCGCACCGACGGACCCGCCCGCCGATCGCGTCAGGATCCTGGTCTCGGGAACGATGCTGGGCCGACTCGAGCCGTGCGGCTGCGCCAGCGGCCAGCTCGGCGGCCTGCCGCGACGCATGCAGCACATCGCCGAGCAGCGCAACTACGACGTCATGCTGGAAGGCGGCGATCTCGTCGGTGGCACCACCGAGCTCGACCTGCTCAAGGCCTCGACCGCGCTGCTCGTGCTGTTCCAGATGCAGCATGCCTACGACGCGCTCGGCATCGGCAGGAACGACCTCAGCCTGCCGCTCGACGAGTGGATCGCCATGCTGGGCATGGCACCGGGCGGCATCGTCGCGTCCGATCTCACCTGCAAGCGTGAGGACTGGGTCGGACTGCCCTTCGTCGAGAAGACGGTGCGCGAGCAGCGGATTCGCATCGCCTCGTTCACGTCGCGACTGCCCGAGAACACGGCCGCAGACAGCCCGTTCGAGATCATCCCCCCGGCCAAGGCCTGGGAGCTGGCCCTGGCCGGCGCGGCCGAGGACACCCTGCGTGTCCTGATGCTGCACGACACCGACACCGTTGCGCGCAAGCTGATCCCGGGACTGCAGCCGCGCCCCGACCTGGTCATCTGCTTCGACCAGAGCTACACCGAACCGGGACCGCATCCCGAACTCGTCGCCGGCGTGCCGCTCGTGTTCCCCGGCATCCGTGGTCGGGTCCTGCTCGCGCTGACGTTGACCCGCGCGAACCAGGTGCCGCAGGTCGGCTACGACCTCGTGCCGTTGCCGGCCAGCAAGACCGCACCGGGCGGCGGCGGCGACCCCGATGTCAAACAGATGCTGCTCGGGCATCGCCAGGACGTCGCCGACAACAAGGTGCTGCAGCGGATGGCGGAGCAGCGTCCCACCGCCAACGGCGCCAAGTACCTCGGCAATGCGTCCTGCGCCGGCTGTCACCAGGAGGCGATGAAGGCGTGGCAGAAGTCGGCGCACGCGCATGCCTGGCAGACGTTGGTCGACGGCGAGAACGACCCGAAGCGATATGGCTGGCCGGTGACGAAGTACCCCGACTGCGTCGGCTGCCACGTCGTCGGCTACGGCGAGAAGACGGGCTTCGTCGACGATCGGCGGACCCGCAACCTGTGGGACGTCGGCTGTGAGCGCTGCCATGGCCCGGGCAGCAAACACGCCGAGAACCCGGCCGGCAACGTCCTCGGCCTGATCGGCGGCGCGCCGGCCTCGATGCTCTGCGTGCAGTGCCACGACTTCGAGCAGTCGCCCGACTTCCTCTATGGCGAGCGCTGGCCGCTGATCGAGCATGGCCGCGAGCCGCACATGCCGCCGAAGAGCAAGTGACGCCGCGGCGCGAGGCCGCCGACTGATCGCCGATGGCCGCTACCTGGGCGCCGGCCCGCAGTAGGTGTCGAGCCATCGCACCATCTCGGCCAGACAATGCAGCACGCTCTCGCGCGCCCTGTAGCCGTGGCTCTCGCCCGGCAACATGCAGAGGCGGGCCGTGCCACCGTGCCCCTTGATCGCCGCGAACAGGCGCTCGGACTGGATCGGGAACGTGCCGGAGTTGTTGTCGTCATCGCCATGGATCAACAGCAACGGCTCGTTGATCTCGGGAGCGTGCATGAACGGCGACATCGCGGCGTAGACCTCGGGCGCCTCCCAGTAGGTGCGTTCCTCGCGCTGGAATCCGAACGGGGTCAGGGTCCGGTTGTAGGCACCCGAGCGCGCGATGCCGGCCGCGAACAGGTCGGTGTGGGCCAGCAGGTTGACCGCCATGAACGCCCCGTAGCTGTGGCCGGCGATCGCCAGCCGACCGGTGTCGATCAGCCCCGTCTCACCGAGCGCCCGCACAGCGGCGCGCGCGTTCATCTGCAGCTGGGCGACGAAGGTGTCGTTGGCGCCGCGAACGGGCCCGACGATCGGCATCGCCGCATCGTCGAACACGGCGTAGCCGGCGAGCAGCATGAACAGGTGCGAGGCACCGCGCAGTCGCGGGTAGCGGTTCGGGCTCGCGCGCACCTGACCGGCATCGCTGGCCTTGACGTACTCGAGCGGGTAGGCCCAGATCAACGCCGGCAGCTTCGCGTCCGCATCCACCCCCGGCGGCAGGTAGAGCGTCCCCGACATCGCCACACCGTCCTCGCGCTGATAGTGGAGCAGCTGCCTGGTGATGCCACGCGTGGCCTCGGCGACCGGATCGGGGAGCACGAGCATGGTCTCGCGCTTGCCGGTGCCGGCATCGACGACGACCAACGATGGCGGCTCGCTCGGCGACTCGCTGCGGATCAGCAGCCTGTTCCCGTCCGCGTCGAGGAAGTCGACGAAGGTCTCGTGCCGATCGGCCGCGCAGCAGAACAGCCGCTCCTTGTCGCCGGTCGCGACCTGCCAGCGATCGACGAACGGCCGGTTGCCCGCCGGCGTGGCGCCGCTGCCGCTGAGGAACAGGGCACCGGCGCGGCTCCTGAGCACGGTGCTCCCGTCAGGCGTCCGCTCCGATACGGGGCGGCCCGGATCGGCGTAGGCGTCGAGCAGCGAGCGCTCCTCGATCTCGCGGCCAGGACGTGCCGGATCGCGCGGATCGAAGGCCATGAGCCGACTGCGCCGCGACTTGCGATCGATCTCGGTGACGAGCGCGAGGTCGCCGGCACCGGAGTAGGCCGGCGTCGATGCCCGGTCACGGGTCTGAAACCACACCACCGGCTCGGCATCCTTGTCGTCGAGCATCATCACCCGATCGCGGTGTTCGACCTGCTGCCGCGGATCGCCACCGTCGAGGGCTTCGATCCAGGTCAGGGTGTGTGGCTGCACCGGCATCCAGTCGAGCTGGCGTGGCCCGGTCGCGACGCCGCCGATCGGCACCGACTCGCAGAGCGGCAGGCCGTGCAGGACCCGGATCACACCGCCGTCCATAGACCACAGCGAGTTGGTGCGCGGGAAGCTCTGCCAGGGGACCAGATAGGAGAACGGACGATGCACCTCGCTGATCCACAGCAGCGAACCGTCGGGAGAAGGCCTGGCGTCGTCGATGAGTCCGGGCGCGCCGAGATCGGTGACCTGGGCCGTGGCGACGTCGACGATCGCCAGCTGGCAGCGGGCGTAGTGCTCGAACAGAGCCTCGTCGTACGCGTTCCGCAGCAGGTCCTGGTACGTTCGTACCTGCGCGATCTGACCGGCCTTCGTCGTCATCACGCGAGGGCCGAAGGGGACCCGCGGCGGCGGTGGCGGCGGTTCGCTCGACGCCCGGCGGACCAGCAGCCGCCGCTGATCCGGCAGCCAGATCGCCGGCGGTCCGAGCACGCCGTTGAGCATCACCTCGGGCACACGGCGCGGCGTCGCGGTCGCCGGATCGGCCAGCCACAGTTCGGTGCCCTCGGCGCCGCCGTGCAACAGGGCGAACGCGCGGTCATCCGCGCTCCAGATCGGCGTCGACCAGTGGCCGGGCGGGACATCGACCCGATGCTCCTCGCCCGACGCGACCGCGCGCAGCGTGATCGACATCGTCCGCTCGGCCAGCGGTCGGCCACGGCGAACCGGATCGATCCGCATCCCCGCCAGCTTCAGGTGCGGCGCCACCACGACCTCGAGACCCGGCATGGCCTCGCCTTGGCTCAGCACGAGCC
>JAGQRA010000209.1 GCA_020425885.1 Planctomycetota bacterium
GGCCAGATCTCGATCGTCTTCAAGGAGTACGGCGTCAAGCTGCTCTTCGTGCCGACCGTGCTCGCCGGCAACGTCATCGACCTGCGCCTGCTGGTCGAGGTGTCCGAGGTCGACCCCGCCAACGCGCTGCCGATCGCCGGTATCAGCGTTCCGGGCTTCATCACCCGCAAGGCGGCCACCCACCTCCGCATCGAGAGCGGCAAGACGTTCGCCGTCGCCGGCCTCCTGAACGAAGACAGCACCTTCGTGCGCCGCGGCATCCCCGGCCTCGGCCGCCTGCCCATCGTGGGCGCGCTGTTCCGTCAGGTCCGCCACGAGCGCACCGAGACCGAAGTCGTGCTCTACGTGACGCCGCGGCTGGTCCGCCCGCTCGCCGCGGGCGAGGTCCCGCCCGCGCCCGGCACCACCGAGAACAACAACCCCAGCGACATCGAGCTCTTCCTGCTCGGTTCGGCCATGCGGCCGGGCTCCCGCACTGCGGAGCCGACGGGCGTGGTCGGCCTGCAGCGCTGAGCCCTGGAGACCTGACGTGAGGAACCTAGGAAAGTCCGGCGGCGCCGCGAACGTGGTGCTGGTGGGCCTCGACAACGAGGCCATGGGGCAGGTGCGGGAGACCCTCGCGGCCGAGGCCGTGCTCCCGAACGCGTCCATCGGCTTCGGCGATGCGCTCGAGATGGTCCGACAGGACAAGCCCGACGTCGTGATCGTCGGGTACTCCGACGCCATGGACGCATCGATCGAGCTGGCCACGGTGCTCACGAAGGAGTGTCCCGGCGCCGCGCTGATCGCGCTCGCCGACCGCTCCGACGCGCAGGCCATCCTCCAGGCGGTTCGCGCCGGGTACAAAGACTGTGTCGTCCTCCCGCAGGATGCCGGCCGCCTTCGCGAGGTCGTGAAGCAGCAGGCGTACTCGACCGACGACGACGAAGACAAGGGCACCGTGATCGCGATGCTGGGCGCCAAGGGCGGCGTGGGTACCTCGGTGCTCACGACCAACCTCTGCACCGAGCTGGCCGCGATCCACACGTTGCTCTGCCTCGATTTCGACTTCGGCATGGGCGACGTGGCGTCACTGCTCGACATCAAGCCGCGCGACACGATCGCCGACCTGCTGCCGCGCGCCGACCGCCTCGACGAGCGCGCCCTCACCGCGTCCGTTGCCGTGCACAAGTCCAAGGTGCACGTGCTGCCGGTGCCCGAAGGCATCTCGATGGTCGGCGAGGCCAACGTCGAAGAGCTGTACGCCGTGTTGAACGTGGCGGCGAAGGCCTACCACTACATCTTCATCGACTGCGGCACCTACATGGACGAAGCCGTCTCGCTGGCCTGCCAGGCCGCCGACAGCGTCGTCCTCGTCACCACGCCCGATGTCACCTCCGTTCGCGACGCGTTCCGGCGGCTCCGACTGATCCAGGCGATGGACGTGCCGAAAGAGCGCATCCGCCTTGTCGTCAACCGCCAGCACAAGAACGCCTTCGTGTCTCTCGCCGACATCAAGCAGAACCTCGGGCTCCCCGTGGTCGCGACCGTCGCAGACGACGCGCGCACCGTCGAGCAGGCCGTCAACGAGGGTAAGCTGATCCGCGAGGTCAACCGGA
>JAGQRA010000025.1 GCA_020425885.1 Planctomycetota bacterium
CATCTGCTCGTCGTTCCACAGCCCGGTGCAGCCCGGTGAGATGCGGCCGTCGGCGCTGATCGCGGTGGCCTCGGCGAAGACCAGCCCGGCGCCGCCCATGGCGCGGCTGCCGAGATGGACCAGATGCCAATCGCCCGGCACGCCGTCGGTCGCCGAATACTGGCACATCGGCGAAACGACGACGCGATTGGGCAACGTGCAGCCGCGGACCGTGAACGGCAGGAACGCCGGCGGCGTGTCCGCGGCGACGTCGGCCGGCCCTTCCTCGCGGGCGACCGCCGCGTCGGTGCGGGCGACGAGTTCGGGATCGCGCAGCCGCAGGTTGTCGTAGGTGATGCGCTTGCTGCGTGTCATCAGATTGAACACGAAGCGATCCGGGCTCTGCTGCATGTAGCGCTCGCTGTTCTCGAACCACTCGAGGCTGGTCTGCGCCGCCTTCTGGACCTTGATGACGTCGACCCGGCGGGCGTCCTCGTAGACCGCGAGCGCCTTCGGCACGTCGCCCATGTGGGCGATCACCGCGTCGGCCAGGGCGATCGAAGCCTCCATCGCCAGCTTGGTGCCCGAGCCGATCGAGAAGTGCGCCGTGTGCACGGCGTCGCCGAGCAGGACGACGTTGCCGTGACGCCACGACTCGCAGGTGATGGTCGGGAACGTGCGCCAGATCGAGCGGTTGATCAGCAGCTCCTCGCCCTCGAGGTGCTCGGCGAACAGCTCCTTGCAGAACGCGGCCGACTCGACCTCGTCGAGCTTGTCGAGACCGGCGCGCTTCCAGGTCTCCTCGCGGCACTCGACGATCCAGGTGCCGCGGCCGGCCTCGAACGGGTAGGCGTGAACCTGGAACAGGCCCCACTCGGTCGGCTGGAAGACGAAGGTGAACGCCGTCATCTTCTTGGTCGTGCCGAACCAGGCGAACTTGCAGCGGCGCCAATCGAGGTGCGGGCGGAAGGCATCGGCGAAGTGATCGCGGACCTTGCTGTTGACGCCGTCGGCGGCGAGCACCAGATCGTGCCGCGCCACCATGTCGTCGATGTCGGTGACCATCGTCTCGAAGTGCAGGCGGACGCCGAGGTCGCGGCAGCGCTGATGCAGGATCAGCAGCAGCTGTCGTCGCGCCAGCCCGCAGAAGCCGTGACCCGTGCTGGTGACCTTCTCGCCGCGGTAGAAGGTGTCGATGTCCGACCAGTAGGCGAAGCTGTCCTCGATGCGCTCGAAGCTCTCGGGGTCGGCCGCCTCGAACTTGCCCATGGTCTCGTCCGAGAACACGACGCCCCAGCCGAACGTGTCGTCGGGTCGATTCTGCTCGTAGACATCGATCTCGACGTGCGGGACGCGCTTCTTGAGCAGGACGGCGAAATAGAGCGACGCGGGTCCACCACCGATGCAGGCGATCTTCATGCAGCGCGCGATTCTAACGGGGCATCGCTCCAGCCCGCCGGGCATGTTGGGGAAAGGGCCGCATGGGACCCGACCTCCATCAGACCCTCTGATCAGCGCCTCGAGAGCAGCCGTTCGAGGAGAGCGGTGTAGCCGGCGAACTCGTTGTCCCAGGCGTGATCGCGCGTGAACCGCCGGGCGCGCTCGGCGAGCCGGCGAGCGCGCGCCGGATCCGCGTTCAGGCGGACGAGGATGTCGGCGAAGGCCGCCATGTCGCCGTCGTCGAACATCGCCACCTCGTCCTCGCCGAACAACGACTTCATGATCGAGGTGCGGACGGCGACGACGGGCACGTCCATGGCCGCGAACTCGGGCACCTTGAGCGACAGCGCCATGTCGATGTGAACGTCGAGGTGCGGCGTGAAGACGCCGACGGTGGCCCGGCTCATCGCCGCCGGCACGTCCTGGAGCGGCAGCGGCGGGCCGATCTCGACGAGGTCGGTGACGCCGAGTTCGGCGGCGAGCTGCTGCACCTCCTGCAACGGCTTGCCCTCGCCCTCGGAGAGCTTGCAGTGGATCTGCAGGCGGACCCCAGGGATGCGGTCGCGCACCAGCGGCAGCACGCGGACGCATTGATCGACGCCGTGACGATGCGATACGGTGCCGAGGTAGAGCATGACGAAGCGTTCGGGCCCGGGACCGCGCCACGGCTGGGCATCGCGATCGAACAGGGTCGTGTCGGCCGCGTTCATGACGGCGATCGAACGTTCCTCGCGCACGGTGCCGCGCGCGATCGCGCAGCGCCGGAAGCGCTCGGTGGCGAACACGCAGGCGCTGGCGAAACGGTGCGACAGCCACTCCTGCAGCCGCAGCGGCCAGATGCCCGGATGGCCGAGCCCGGTCTTGAACTTGCTCGCATAGACCTCCGGCATCAGGTCGTGGACGTCGAGCACGACGACGCGGCCGAACAGTCGCGGCCCCAGCGCGGCGAAGACCAGGAAGTCGGGCATGTTGTGGACGTGCACGACGTCGTAGCGCCGCGCCCGCCACAGCAGCACCAGGCCGCAGAGCAGCGTGAACCAGCAGTACTCGAACAGGTAGCGCAACGTGCCGCCGCGGCGACGCGACAGCGGCAGGCGATGGACCTCGACCCCGCGCAAGGTCTCGCGCTTCGGCTTGTCACGCGCGCGCAGGGCGAGCACGTCGACGGCATGGCCGCCGGCGGCGAGCGACTCGGCATAGCGCCGCACGCGCGCGTCGCCTTCGTAGTAGGCGTGCACGACCATGCAGACGCGCAGCGCACCGCCGGACCGGGCCATCAGGGGATCCAGATACCGGCGCCGCTATTGAACGGTTCCGAGGGCGGGGCCGCCGATCTGGAACGGCAGCAGCCGCCGGATCCAGAGATCGACCCAGTTGCCGGCGTCGGCGATGCCGGACGTCTGGCAGTAGATGACATCGCCGGGCAGCAGCAGGAAATCCGGTTGTTCTTCCTCGAAGACGGCCTGCATGTTGACGGCGAACGTACGCTGGGTGCCGTCGGGGTTGACGCGCAGGATGCGGATGTTGTCGTGGTTGACCGTGTAGTGGAAGCTGCCCGCGGCGGCGATCGCCTGGGTCATCGTCATCCCCGGCTGGAACGGGATGGCGCCGGCGGCGCGGACCTCACCGCAGACGTAGACCGACTGCACCGCCGCTTCGGTCAGCGAGACGCTGACCCGGGGCTCGGTGTACTCGTGCTTGTAGGCCTCGATGACCTGGGTCCGGGCCGCGCTCATCGACCGGCCACCGACCTGCAGCGGTCCGGGCAACAGCCGCAGGTCGATGGTGCCGGTCGGCGACACGATCACCTCCTGCACGTTGTCGCGGGCATCGCCCTGGGCGCCGCCGCTGAGCTGATCGACGCGCACCGAGAGGCGGTCACCGGGCCGCAGCACGTAATCCCGCTGCATGAAGGCCGCCCACTCGGACGCCACGGCCTTGGCGTTGAACGGCGGCGCCGCGCAGGCCGCGAACAGGAGCACGATC
>JAGQRA010000210.1 GCA_020425885.1 Planctomycetota bacterium
CACCGTCGGCCGTTCGCGAACGTGCAGATCCGGCAGGCCCTCGACTTCGCCCTCGGCGAACGGAACGGCGGTGGCAACGACCTCGCGGCGCGCGAACGGGGTCACGTTCTGCAGCACCAGCGTGCGCTCCTGCGCGAGCAGCGTGCCGACGAACAGCAGGGCCAGGCAGGCGAACCTCACAATGGTGTCACCGAGTCGCTATGGTCTCGGCTCCATGAGGTGTCCACGGCTTCGCCATCGTGCCCTGCGTGCCTTGCGTGCGCTGTTGGCATCGTGCCTGATCTTCGCCGCGGCGCCCGCGCAGGGGAAGCCGGTCGTCGCCCCCGAGCCCGAGGAGGCCGCCGTGCTCGCGCTCGGCGCCAAGGAACTCGACGCCTATGCGACGCTGTGTTTCAAGAACGGCTTCCCGAAGCGGGCGCGCGAGGTCTGGTTCGAGGTCATCGGCGAGTACGACGGCGACGACGCCGCCGCGCGCAAGGAGCTCGGTTACATCCGGCACGGCACGGTGTGGCAGCTCGATGCCGCGTTCGGCTATCCGGAGCAGGACGCGCCCGACGCCGGCGCCGCGAAGATGCTGCAGAAGCGCTTCGACGGCGTCTGCAAGAAGCTCGGCGATGCGCACCGCGCCCTCGCCGACCAGCTCCGCGCCGCCGGCAAGGAGGCCCGCGCCGGCTACCACGTGCAGCGCGCGCTGCGCTTCCTGCCCGCGGACTCCAAGGTCGTCGCGGCCTCGGGTCTGCAGCAGTACGAGGGCATCACCGGCAACGCCGTGGATCTCGAGATCCTGCGTCGGTCGCGGGTGATGGATCGCGAGATCACGAGCCAGACCGAGCAGAGCTACGAGGTCGCGGCCACCGACGCGCGGCAGCCGGCGATCGACAAGGGCGGCATGCCCTACACGGGGCAGAAGAGCCCGCACTACACGGTCTACGGCGACTGGGAGCCGGACGTGCTGGCGCAGGCCGCGACCTGGGCCGAACGCGCCCTGGCGTTCTGCGAGGTGGCCTTCGCCGATCACCTGCAGCCCGTGTCGCGCAGCCGCCAGTACCGCACCTTCTGCTTCGTGCGGACCAAGGCGACCTTCGTCAGGCTGGTCGAGGCCAACGTCTCGACGATCGGCCGGTCGCAGGCCGAGTTCATCGTCGAGCATGCCAAGGCGACGTTGATCGGCGACATGCATACCGCCGGCGTCGAGGAGACCGAGACGGTCTACGACCTGGCGGTGCGCTGGGTCGTCCAGGACTACGTCGGCCTCGGCTCGGACGCGATGAACGAGGGCATCGGCCACGCCGTGGTCGGGATGTTCTTCGGCCGCAACCTCGTGTTCTCGGTCGGGCAGGAGAAGCAGCAGCACACCGTCGCCTCGCGCACCGTGGCCAAGCTGCTGTTGCCCGACATGGACACCTGGATGGAACTAGCGACCGAGATCGCCTGGTCGAAGACGAGCACACCGGCGGCGCGGCTGCCGCTGCTCAAGGCCGCGAGCTTCCCGACCGACGGCCGCATCAAGTCCTGGTCGTTCTGCGACTATCTGCTGCGCCGCGACCCGAAGCTGCTGCGGCTGCTCGACAAGACCGGGGCCAAGGCCCGCAACGACAGCGACGTCGAGGTCGCGTTCCAGCAGGCCGCCGAGCTGCCGCTGTATCAGCTCGAAGAGGGCTGGCGGCGGTTCTGGACCGAGGACTCGGCGATCAAACGGGCGATCCGCGACAAGAGCACGCCGCTCGAGTCCGCCAGCAAGGAGGCGCCGAAGTGGCTCGCCGCCTTCAACAAGGCGCGCGTCGAGAACGGCGGCAAGGAGGTCGGCTGGTCGGCGCAGCTGTCGGTCGACTGCAAGGAGCACGTCGACTACCTCAAGGCCAACAAGGACCAGCGCGGGCCCGACAAGGAGCACTCGCAGCTGCCGGGCAAACCCGGGTTCTCGAATTCGGGCCGTTCGTTCGCACAGACCGCCGTGGTCTGGACCGAGGGCAAGGATCCGAAGAAGGCGATGGCCGAGTGGATGCTGATCCCGGGCTATCGTGACGCCATCCTCAATCGCAACATCGACACCGTCGGCATCTATGCCGAACGCGGCATCGTGGTCCTCGATGGCCGGCGCGGTCGTGAGGCGTCGCAGTCGGCCATGTCGCTCACCTATCCGAGCGCCGACCTCAAGGGTGGACGCAAGAAGGAGCCCGTGCCGTCGGCGGTCGATGTCGACCTGCTCGGCCCCGAGGTGCAGAAGCTGCTCGGCCTCAACAAGCGCGGCAAGCAGAAGCAGATCGGGCTGCCGCTCACGGCCCACTTCTACTTCAGCCGGGCCGATGACGTGAAGTGCGAGGTGACGTCACGCGGGCAGCCGGTCGAGGGCTGGTTGGTGCGCGGCAGCGGTTCGTGCGGCCGCACCTCGGTGCCCGGGCTGTGGGTGTTCTACCCGGCCGAGCCGCTCGACAAGGGCGTCGACATGAACGCCGAGTGGACCTGGCCTGATGGCGGCCACAAGGTCACGTTCACCACCAACTGAGACCTGACCCGATCCGTGCAAGCGCGCGCCGCGGCCGTAGAGTCAGCGGCATGTTCCGGATCTCGACGTGGCTGCTCGCCGCCACCCTGACCCTGGCCTCGATCGCCGCCCAGGACCCCACGGCGGCGCGCAAGCGGGAGAGCAAGCTCACCGCGGAGGCCATCACGACGTTGCACCAGATCGCCGACGCCCTCGAGGCGCAACGCCAGCACGGCGCCGCGCTGGCGTTGCGCAAGGAGATCCTGCTCGAGTACTCCGAGGAGGACGCGAAGGCGCGCGACAAGGTCGGCTTCACCAAGGTCGGCGATCTCTGGCAGCCCGACCCGGGCAAGCTCGTCATCGAGAAGGACCTGAGCGGCGACAAGAAGGAGCTGAAGAAGATCGAGAAGCTCATCGACAAGTTCCGCAAGGACCAGATCAGCGAGCATCGGGCGGTCGCCGAGCTGTGGACCAAGGCCTTGGACACCGCGCGTGCGAGTCATCACTGGCGGCGCGTGCTGGCGCTGGACCCCGATGCCAAGGATGCGGTGACGGCGTTGTCGTTGGCGCGATTCCAGGGCTTCCGCGGCAGCGACGAGGAACTCCACATGCTGCGCCGCGCCTGGGCCATCCGCGGCGCCGTCGAGTGGCTCAATCGCCATGAGTTCCCGGTCGAGCCGATCGAGGGCGGCACGCACCCGTTGCTGGAGAAGGCCGGCATCCCGCACCAGGGCTACCGCAGCCAGAACTTCGAGATCTGGGGCACCCTGCCGGGCGACCAGCTGCCGAAGGTGGCGCAGAACTGCGAGCGCGCGGTGCTGATGTGCCGTACGATCTTCGGCACCAGCGAGGGGCACGTGTTCGCGCCCGGTCCGCGGCGTGGCCTGGTGTTGGTCGGCGACGAGGCCAGCTATCACAAGGTGCTCGATCAATGCGCCGACCAGTTCGACGCGGCGCGGCTCGAGTTCCTGAAGAACACCGTCGACCTCGCCTTCCTCACGGTCGGCGAGCAGCAGGTGCGGTTCATCAAGACCAACGGCTCGTACGACGAGGCGTTCGACCAGAGCGTCCGCGCCGTCGTCCAGGACATCACCGGCTGCTTCACCGAAGGCCTGTGGGAAGGCCTCGGCCATGCCGGCTGCGGCGCCCTGTTCGGCAAGACGATCACGTTCCTGCTCGAGCAGCAGACCGCCCGCACGGTGGCGTCGTGGGCCAAGGAGCTGCTCGTGCCCGACATCAAGGTCTGGATGGAGATCGCGGCCAAGTCGGCCTGGTCGAAGAGCGACACCAAGACCAGCGAGCTGGTGCTGATCAGCGCGGCGCGGTTCACCACCGAGCAGCGCGTCAAGGCCTGGGCGATCTGCGACTACCTGTTCCATTGGCGACCGGAGCTGATCTGGCAGCTCGACCAGAGCCAGACCGAGGACATCCGGACGCCGCCCGAGGTCGAGGCCGAATTCGAACGCCGCACCGGCATCGCGCTGCCCAGGATCGACGCCGACTGGCGCGCGTTCTGGTCGCGGCAGGAGGCGCTGCGCACGGCGATGGCGGCCGACCCGCTCGGCGATGAGAAGGATCGCTATCGCGAGGCCCGCCAGCAGGCGCGCGAACTGGTCGATGCAGTCAACGAGCTGCGCGCCGCCGCGCAACGCGGCCCGGTCGGGTTCTACTACGCCGAGGACGTCGACACCCAGGCGGCGTTGGCCTATGCGATCAAGCTCGACAAGGCCGAGCGCGATCAGCTGAAGAAACCGAAGCAGAAGATCCCGTTGCCGCCGGTGCCCGAGGCGATCGGGCGCAGCGTGTTGTTCTCACGCGCCGAGTCGCCGGCCGCGGCCGTGCTGGGCTGGTGGGCCGATCCGGCCTGGCGCGACACCATGCTGCACCCGGGTCGGGGCCTGCTCGGCGCCAACCGCAATTCGCAGTGCTGCGTGCTCGACCTGACCGAGCCGGTGCAGGCGCCGACCAGCGGGCTGCCGCAGACCTGGCCGAGCCAAGGTGAGGTCGGGGTGCCCGGCAGTGCCCGCGTCGCCGATCTCGGCCCGCGGGCGCAGGCTGCGCTGCTGGCCGCCGGCAAGAAGCCCGACGACCTCGTGGCGATGCCGTGGACGCTGCACTTCCTGCGCGAGATCACCGCCGCCGATCTCGCCGCCGTCGAAGCCCGCGTCTACTACGACGGCTATCGCACCGACTGCGTGCTGGTGAGCTACCAGGATGGCGAACCCGACGACGCCGCGGCCGGCTGCTTCGCCTGCATCTGTCTGGAAGCGCCGGTGTCCGGCGCCGCCGTCGAGGTCGAGTGGACCATACCCGCGAACATGCTCGCCGAGGACGAGAGGTTCAGGCCGGTCCGATTCATCGTGAAGTAGTCGGCGGCGCAGGGGGTCACTCGTAGGCCAGCCGCCGCACGCCGTCCCAGACCTCGGTGTGGCCCTTCCCCGGCAGTTCGTGCAGCGTCGCGTTGTCGCCGATCAACTGCCGCAGCTGCCGCGGCGCCGCGATCGGCAGCGCGTCGTCGGCGGTGCCGTGGACGATGACGACGGGACATTCGACGGTCGCGGCGGCGGCGGTCGCATCGAAGACGTCGTCGGCCAGGAAGCGGCCGAACGGTCCGTGACGCATGATGTCGATGCGCGGTCCGGCGGCGGCGAGCACGAGGCGGGCCGGGGCCTGTGCGCGCCGGGTCAGCTCGGCGGTCAACTGCACGGCCAGCACCGAGCCGAGCGAGTAGCCGAGCACCTCGGTTCGTTCCGGCGCGGCACCGAGCGCGCGCAGTCGGTCCCATTGCGGCAGCAGATCGGCGAGCAGATGTTCCGGTGTCGGCACGCCGGTCGATGCCTCGAAGCCGCGATAGGCCCAGAAGGCGACGCCGATCTCGTCGGGCAGGGCGCGTTCGAGCTCGGCCTGGAAGCCCGGCAGCAGCGCCGTCGAGTTGCCGGGCACGAACAGGACCCAGCGGCCGGCCGGATCGACCGGCGGGCGGACGAGGCCGACGAGGGTGACGCCGGGCTCGACCTCGAGTCGGTCGATCTGCCAACGCCCGGTCGCGAGCGCTGCGATGTCGGCCTCGCTCTTCTGATCGATCCAGTAGGCGAAGCGATGCAACCTGGCGGCGCCGAACCAGGCCATGACGACGGCGAGCAACAGGCAGATGGCGATCCACATGCGGGTCTTCACTGACTTCGGCGGTGCGATCAGGGCTTCTGGGAAGGAGCCGCGCCAGCCGCCGTTGGCATGGGCCGCATGACGGCTAGGCAGGCGCGACCATAGACCGTATCAAGGGGATCCGCTCGCAACTCCGATCGATCTCCAGATGTCGCAAACGCTCGCCGCGGTCTTCGTTGGTTCCGACACTTTGCTGCTGCAGTGTCTCGAGGTCTGGCGCGAGCGCGGCCACCGCGTCGTCGCGGTCGCGACCGACACCGACAAGGTCCGCCGCCATTGTGCCGAGCTCGGTCTGCGCTGCCTCGATGCCAGCGCCGACTTCGCCGCTCAACTGCAAGGCGAGGAGATCGATCTGCTGTTCGCCATCACCTGGCTGTCGATGCTGCCCGAATCGGCGCTGCGCCTGCCGCGCCACTTCGCCGTCAACTTCCACGACGGCCCGCTGCCGCGCTACGCCGGGCTCAACGCGACCTGCTGGGCGATCCACAACGGCGAGCGCGAGCACGCCGTGACCTGGCACGTGATCGAGGCCGAGGCCGACACCGGCGCCATCCTGTCGCAGCAGAGCTTCGCGATCGCGCCCGACGACACCGCGTTCACGCTCAATGCCCGCTGTTTCGAGGCCGGGTTGGCAACGTTCGAGAAGTTGACCGGGCAGCTCATGGACAACGCGGTGACGCCGGTGCCACAGGACCTGCAACGGCGCAGCTACTTCGGTCGGCGGGCGCGGCCCGCTGCCATGGCGATGCTCGACTTCGGCCAGCCGGCGGCGGCGGTGGCGCGGGTCGTGCGGGCCTTCGATCATGGCGGCTACCAGAATCCGATCGCCATCGCCAAGGTCCGGACTTCGCGCGGCGTGATCGTGCCCGGCGGGGCCGAGGTCGTGGCCGGTCACGGCGCCGCGGCCGGCACCATCACCGCCGTCGACGACGAGTCCGTGCGCATCGCCTGCGCCGACGGCGAGGTCCGCTTGACGCGGCTGCGCTGCCTGCAGAACCACGAACTCGACGCCGCCGGGCTGCAGCGATTCGGCGTCGTCACCGGCGGCAAGGTGTCGTTGCTCGACGCCGATCATGCGGCTCTACTCACGGCGCTCGGGCGCGCCGCGGCGGCCGATGAGCCCCAGTGGCTCGACGTGCTGCGCTCGCAGCCGCCGTTGCCGGTGCCCGGCGGCAGTCCGGCGGCGGCCGCCGCCGCCGAGGCGAAGTTGGCCGTCGATCTCGGCGCGGCGGTGACCAGCGCTGCTGCGGCCGCCGCGATCACCGCCTGCTTCCTGGCCCGCGACGGCGCGCTGCCCGCATTCGCGATCGGCTTGCGGACCGCAGCGTCGGCAGCGCTGGTCGATGCCGCGCGCGATCTCGCCGTGGCCTTCGCGCCGGCCGTGCTCGCCATCGACGTCGCGCAGCCGGTCGGCGAGGCGCAGCGTCTGGCCGGATCGATGCTCGAGGCAGCGGCGGCGCGCGGCCCATTGCTGCGCGAGCTGTTGGTCCGCCGCGCCGACGTGCTGCCGCCCTCGACCGTGCTCGAACCGCCGGTCCGGTTCTGCCTCGAGGCCGAGCCGGGCGCGGTCGCACCGGGCAGCCTCGTCTTCGTCTTCGCCGAAGGCGGCGCACTGCAGCTGCGCTACGACGGCAACGCGTTGCCGGTCGCGGCGGCCGAGGCGTTGGCGCGCCGGCTGCAGGTCTTCGCCCGCGCCGCTGCGGCCGCGCCGCAGACGTCGCTCGCCACGGTGCCGGTGCTCGATGCCGTCGAACTGCAGCAGGTGCTGCACGACTGGAACGACGCCGCCGAGCCGGCGCCGAGCGAACCGTGCGTGCACCGGCAGTTCGCGGCCCAGGCGGCGCGCACGCCCGATCAGGTCGCGCTGCGCCACGGCGACGAGGAACTCGGCTACGGCGCCCTGATGCAGCGGGTCGCGCGTCTCGCCGGTTGGCTGCGCGGCCGCGGCGTCGATCGCGGCGATCGCGTCGGCATCTGCACCGGGCGCGGTCTCGACATGGTCACGGCCGTGCTGGCGACGCTGCGCTGCGGCGCGGCCTACGTGCCGCTCGATCCGGCCTATCCGCGGGAACGGCTGCAGTTCATGGCCGACGACGCCGAGCTGCGCGCCCTGATCGTCGATCCGCGCACCAAGTCCCTGGCGCCGAGCGCGGCCTGCGCCCACATCGACCTCGAGGCCGATCGCGAGGCCATCGCCGCGGCCGCACCGATGCTCGACGATCACGCCGTCGGCGACGATCTCGCCTACGTCATCTACACCTCGGGTTCGACCGGGCACCCCAAGGGTGTCATGGTGCGGCATCGCAACGTCACCAACTTCTTCGCCGGTATGGACCGCGTGCTCGGCACGTGCGCCGGCGCCGCCAATGCCGGCGTCTGGCTCGCGGTGACCAGCCTGTCGTTCGACATCTCGGTGCTCGAGCTGTTGTGGACGCTGTGCCGCGGCCTCACCGTGGTCGTCCACGACGGCGAAGGTCGGGCGGCGCAGCGCACGGCGCAGAAGCTGCAGGCCAGCACGCGCCCGATCACGTTCAGCATGTTCTACTTCGCCAGCGACGAGGGCGAACATGCCGAGGACAAGTACCGGCTGCTGCTCGACGGCGCGCGCTTCGCCGACGAACACGGCTTCGAGGCGGTGTGGACGCCCGAGCGCCACTTCCATGCCTTCGGCGGTCTCTATCCCAACCCGTCGGTGGCCAGCGCCGCGATCGCCGCCATCACCAGGAACGTCGGCATCCGTGCGGGCTCGTGCGTGCTGCCGCTGCACAGCCCGATCCGAATCGCCGAGGAATGGTCGCTGGTCGACAACCTGTCGCACGGCCGCGTCGGCATCGCCTTCGCCGCCGGCTGGCACGGCCGCGACTTCGTGCTGCGGCCGGAGACGTTCGCCGATCGCAAGAACGTGATGTTCGCCGGCATCGAGCAGGTCAAGGCATTGTGGCGCGGCGAGGCCATCGAGTTCCCCGGCCACGACGGCGCGCCAATCCCGATCCGGACCATGCCGCGGCCGATCCAGAACGAGCTGCCGGTCTGGATCACGGTCGCCGGCAATCCGGAGACCTACCGTCAGGCCGGCGAGATCGGCGCCCACGTGCTGACCCACCTGCTCGGCCAGAGCCTCGAGGAGCTGGCGCAGAAGCTCGACATCTACCGCCAGGCCTGGCGCACCGCCGGGCATCCCGGCGAGGGCAAGGTCACGCTGATGCTGCACACCTTCGTCGGCGACGACGACGAGCGCGTGCGCGAGATCGTGCGCGAGCCGATGAAGGGCTACCTCAAGAGCAGCATCGATCTGGTCAAGCAGGCGGCGTGGTCGTTCCCGGCGTTCAAGAACCGCGTCGACAAACCCGGCGAGATGGACGCGCTGCTCAACGGCGGCCTGACGCCGGCCGACTTCGAGGCCCTGCTCGAGTTCTCGTTCGAGCGCTACTACCGCACCAGCGGCCTGTTCGGCACGCCCGAGAGCTGCGTCCAGATCGTCGATCGGCTGCGCGGCATGCAGGTCGACGAGATCGCCTGCCTGGTCGACTTCGGCGTGCCGACCGACCTGGTGATGGCCAACCTGCCGAAGCTGCTCGAGCTGAAGCGCCGCTGCGACGCGATCACGGCGGCCGCGCGCGTGACGGAAGCCACGGCCGTCGAGGCGCCGCGGCCGCCCGAGTCGATTTCTTCGCTGCTGCAGCGGCATGGCGTCACGCACCTGCAATGCACGCCGTCGATGGCGGCGATGTTGATGCTCGATCCGGCGGCGGTCTCGGCGCTGCGCGGCGTACAGCACATGCTGGTCGGCGGCGAGGCGTTGCCGGGGGCGCTGGCGGCGTCGCTGCGGGAACTGGTGCCGAACCTGCACGACGTCTACGGGCCGACCGAGACCACGGTCTGGTCGACGGTGCAGCCGGTCGGCGACGACGATCCGGTGCCGATCGGCCGGCCGCTCGCGAACCAGCGCGTCTACGTGCTCGATCCGCGGCAGCAACCGGTCGCGATCGGGCATGCGGGTGAGCTGTGGATCGGCGGCGACGGCGTCACCGCCGGCTACTTCCGCCGACCCGAGCTGACGCAGGAGCGGTTCGTGCCCGATCCGTTCTGCGGCAACAGCAACGGCAACTGGCCGGCGCTGATGTATCGCACCGGGGATCTCGCGCGCTGGCGCCACGACGGCGTGCTCGAGTATCTCGGCCGCACCGATCACCAGGTCAAGGTGCGCGGCTACCGCATCGAACTCGGTGAGATCGAGGCCGCCCTGAGCCAGCATCCCGGCGTTCGCGAGTGCGTGGTCACGGCGAGCAGCGAAGGCACCGAGACCAGGCTGTGCGCCTACTTCGTACCGCGGCAACCGGCGCCGAAGGCCGACGACCTGCGCGCCCACCTGCGCACCTCGTTGCCCGAGTTCATGATGCCGAGCTGGTTCGTCGCCCTCGCCGATCTGCCGCGGACGCCGAACCTGAAGATCGATCGCCAGGCGCTGCCGTCACCCGAGGCCGCGGGCGCGGGCCGGCGCCGCACCATGGCCACGGCGCAGAACGAGACCGAGGACGCGATCCTCGCGATCTGGCGGCAGGCGCTGGCCACCGACGAGGTCGGCGTCGAGGACAACTTCTTCGACTCGGGCGGCCACAGCATCCTCGCCGTCAAGGTGCACCGCGAGATCGTGCAGCGACTCGGCGTCGAACTGCAGATCACGGATCTGTTCCGCTTCACGACCGTGCGCGCGCTGGCCAGGCATCTGCAGGCCGATGCCAAGGCGCCGAGTGCGGCGCAGGTCGCGGCGGAGCGGGCCAAGGCGAGGCGATTGACGCGGCGGCGGTAGGGGGGGCGCCCGCGCCTTCCCATACCGCCGCGCCTCGATGGGGCACCGTTGCGAGCCTGCAGACCGCACCGACGGACGACGAGGACCAGCACCGGGAAGCGTGACTGCGGGTTCCTGGGTCATGCTGCCCGGCGCTCCGCTCGCCGCTGCACGCCGGGCTGGCCGATCGTGTTGCACGACTCGGACAACGTCCAACTCTCGGAGTTGTGTCATGCCTCCATGCCCGTCCAGCGTCTCTGGGTAAGCGTCCGACGGCCCCGCGCGCCCGCGATGGACTCGCCGCGTGAGTTTGCGATGGTGGTGCCATGCACAAGCGAAGGTTCGGACCGCGCCCTCGGGGCCGGGAAGAGTTGGCATCCTGGTATGG
>JAGQRA010000211.1 GCA_020425885.1 Planctomycetota bacterium
CGCCCGGCCGGATGTCGGCGACGAGCGACACGGTCGTGCCGTCGGTGACGCAGAGTTCCTCGCCGGTGTTGGCGCCGACCCGGTAGCCGGCGAAGAACATGCGCGGGCCGACGACGACCCGCTCGTGCGTGCCGTAGAACGCGCCGATCGTCACCGTGCCGGTGGCGGTCCCGTCGCTGACGACGAGGTCGGTGCCGAGGCTGAAGACCACCTTGTGACCGAGCGCGCGCAGCTGCTGCGGTTCGTGCACGGTGCCGTTCTGCCACACCATCTGCGTGCCGGTCGTCGTGCCGTCGCAGATCCACAGGTCGTGCGACCCGGTGCCCGAGGAACGCGCGACGAAGAGCAAGCGGCTGCCGACGACGCAGAACTCACGCGGGTCCGAGGTGCCGGAGCCCGGCACGATGTCCTTCAACAGCTGCGGCGCCGCCAGCGGGTCCGGCAACGTGTAGACCTCGTCGCCGGTCGCACCCGTACGGCCGACGAAGATCGTCTTGCCGGCGTAGGTCGTGAACTGGCTCGTGATCGCCTGCACGCCCGGAATCGCGTTCGTGCTGGCCGGCGTCGCGCCGGTCCGCCACAGGCCGCCACCGGGCATGCTGTTGAAGAACACATGATCGCCGGCGGCCGTCGCCGCGGTGGTGTAGCTCGTGCCGCTGGTCGTGCCCCCGACGGTGTCGACGAGCAGCTGGCCGCTGCCGGGCTGGCCGTTGCTGCCGTGCGGCTCGCGACCGGTGGCCGGATGCGTCGCCGTGCACACGAATCGGCCGTCGACGAGCGGCGTGATCGCCTCGGGATGGCTGCTGCCGCCCGCCTCGTCGCGGATGTCGGCGACGAGCTGGCTGCTGTTGCCGCTGCTCGAGAACAGCTCGAACGAGTTCGGCGTGTGGACCGCCGCGAACAGGCAGTAGATGCCGCGGAAGCCGAGCACGACCGGACTCGAGTCGGTGAATCCCGGCTGGATGTCGCTGACCAGCTGCGTCGTCGTCAGGTCGGTGCGCCACAGCTCGTAGCCGTGCACGCCGTCATGGGCCGAGAAGTAGGTCCATTGGGTGCCGTCGTAGGCGAAGTCTCCGGCACCGCTGGTGGGCGAGCCCGGCCAGATGTCCTGCACCATGTGCGTGCCGGCCGGAGTGCCGTCGGTGACCCACGGCTCCCAGCCGGCGGCGGCCCCCACGTCCCGCGCCGAGAAGTACAGGTGGTTGCCGGCGGCAGTGAGCTTCTCGGGCCAACGCGGCCCGGCAGCGGAATCGACGACGACGGTGCCGGCCGCGGTGCCGTTGCTGCGGTAGAGCCGCGTCGCCGAGGCATCGCTCGCCACGAACCAGACCTCCCCGTTCCAGGCGACGAGATCGTGCGGACCGCTGCCGGAACCGCCGCCGAAGACGTCGAGCAGCATCTGCGTGCCGGCCGCCGTGCCATCGCTGGTCCACGGCTCGGTGCCGTTCACGCCGTCGTCGTAGGCGAACACGACGCGCGAGCCCGGGAGCCCGACGAGGCCCTCGGCGCCGCCGTTCGGCAGCTGTGCGGCGAGGTTGGGCAGGCTGGCGCCGGTCGTCCACCACAGCTCCTGCGTGCCGTTCCGTTCGCCGAGCAACCACAGCGCGTTGCCGGAGGCGGCGAGTTCGCTCACGCCGTCCAGCGGCACCGGAAGCGCGATCGTGTTGCCGGTCGTGCCGTCGGTGGACCACAGGTCGAACCCGTCGGTGAACCACCAACGGTTGTTGAGGGACACGAACCGGTCGAGCTGCGACCCGTCGGGGCCGGGCGTCACGTCCTTCACCAGTGACGTGCCCGCCGCGGTGCCGTCGGTGCGCCACAGCTCGCGCCCGGCGATGCCGTCGTCGGCCAGGAACAGCAGCCAGCCTCCGACCACGCCGATCGGCTTCGGCTCGCTGCCGCCGCCGACGTTGAGGTCGACGACGAGCGACGCGCCGCCGACCGAGCCATCGCTTCGCCAGAGCTCGCTGCCATGGCCGTCGGCGTCGGCCGCGAAGTAGAGGTACGCGCCGAACGTCACGCCATCGCCGAGCTGCGGCTGCGAGAAGGCGCCCGGGTTGTCGAGACCGGAGGACTCGAGGTCGGCCAACAGGGTGACAGGTCCCTGGGCTGCCGCGGCGGCGGCGAACAGGAGCAGAGCGGAGGTATGCATGGGCAGCTGTTGCCAGCCGCGCCCGTGGCGTGACCGGATTCCGGTCCGCCTTGCCGGCCACCGGCCGTGCGGGGGCCACGCCACCGCCACCGCGCGCTCTCGGGATGACGTCCTCGGGCCTGGTCGTGGGCGGCAACCCGTCGCCTGCCACGGGCTGAACGGCGGTGACCGGGATCGGACGCGGTCCCGCCGGAATCCGCGGCAGGCTGTCCGGAACGAGGCTGCCATGGTCATCCAGGGTTCATGATCACAACCCACCTGCGTGGCCCCGTCACCTGCGCTGCCACCGTGCTGGCCCTGGTGACGACCGGCCGTTCCCAGATCTACCCTGCCACCGGCACCGAATACGGCGGTGCCGCCTACCCCTACGCGATCGCCACCGGCGACTTCAACGGTGACGGCCGACCGGACGTGGTCACGTCGAGCCCCTCGGTCCCCGGTCGCGTCACCCTCTACCTGGACAACGCCGATGGCACGCTGCAGCCGGCCATCCCGTTCACCGTTGCCAACTCGGCGGTGCATCTGGCCGTCGGCGATCTGAACGGCGATGGCAATCCGGATGTCGCCACCGCCAACGCGAACGGCGCGGGCTCGGTGTCGTTGTTGTTCGGCAACGGCGCCGGCAGCCTTTCGGGGCTCGTCCACCTGACGGTGACGGGCGGGGCGCGCCACATCGTGATCAGTGACGTCAACAACGACGGCAGGCTCGACCTGGTCACCGCCAACAGCTCCGGCCAGGTCAACGTGTTCATCGGCAACGGCAACGGCACGTTCGCGGCGGCGGTGGCGTACGCCGCCGGCAGTTCGCCGTCCGGCGTCGCGGTCGGCGACCTCGACGGCGATGGCCTGATGGACATCGTCGCCGCCAACCAGAATCAGGCCCGGTTGTCGGTCCTGCTCGGGACCGGCGGTGGCAACTTCGCCGCGGCGGTCCCGTACAACGCCTCGTTCCCCAACAAGGTCGTGCTCGCCGACCTCGACGCCGACGGCAAGCTCGACGCGATCACCTGCAGCCCCAACACGCACGTGGTCAGCACGATGCGCGGCAACGGCAGCGGTGGGTTCCTGGCCCCGGTCGATCACGCCGTGCCGGCGGCCGGCAGCCCGCGTTCGCTCGCGGTGGGCGACGTCGACCACGACGGCCGGCTCGATGTGCTGTCGGGCCACTACGCCTCCGGACGGCTGGGCGTGTTCACCGGCGTCGGCGACGGCACATTGTCCCTGCTCAGCGAACACGGCAGCGACTACTCACCGTTCGGCACCGCCATCGCCGACTTCAACGGCGATGGTCGGCTCGATGCCGCTACCGCCAACTACATCGGCGACAGCGTGTCGGTGTTCCTGAACCAGATGGTCTGCAAGCAGGTCCAGGTGCCCGAGGGCCTGGTATCGGCTTCGGTCGCCAGCACGACGACCGCGATCCGCACGACGGCCTTCCGGTCGCAGATGCTCTACGACGCCACGCACTTCACCAACCAGGGCATCATCGGTCCGATCACGATCTGCCGATTGCGGTTCCGGGCCGAGGACTGCGAGAGCAACCTCGGTGGCCAGCTCTATGCCAATGCGAACGTGCAGCTGTCGACCGCGGCGGTGGACTTCCAGGGGATGACGACCGCGTTCGCGAGCAACCGCGGCAGCGACAACACGATCGTGTACTCCGGTCCGATCACCGTCACACCGGCGGGGGGGGCGCAGTGCAACGACTACGTGATCGCCATCGACCTGGCGACGCCGTTCGTCTACGACCCGACCAGCGGCAACGATCTGTGCGTCGAGATCGACGCCGTGGCGCCGGCACCGGACGCGACCTCGCTGGTGCCGTTGGCGTGCAGCAACAACCGCAACGTCTGGCTGGCGCGTCGCCTGAGCGTCGGCGACCAGACCACGCCGACCGGTGCGCTCAGCGATGTCACGCCGCTCTTGCTGATCGACTTCGATGGCCCAGGGTGCCCGCATCCGGTGCGCCCGACGCTGGTGCAGAAGCTCGGGGCGGGCAGCTACGGCCATGCCTCGTCGTACTACCAGCACTTCGACAAGGGCGAGTACTTCGACCTGCGCGGCAGCGCCGGTGTCGCCAACGTGATCCGCATGACGTTGATCGATCCGGACAACTACCTCGTCAGCTCCGGACCCGGCGCGATCACGCCGCCGACCGGCACGCCGTACGTGGGCGACGACATCGTGGTGCCGATCGCGCTGTCGAGCCCGATCCCGTATCCCGGCGGTAGCACGTTGTCCCTGTCGGCGTGCATGAACGGCTTCGTCTGGCTCGGGCCGAACACCTCCGGCGCATTCACTCCTTCGATCGCGGACTTCCTGACCCAGATGCCGCGGCTGTGTGCGTTCTGGCACGACTTCCACTCGGGCCGCAACGTGTCGACGCATCCGGGTTGTGGCATGTATGTCGAGTACCTGGCTGGCCCCACCGTGCAGGTCACCTGGCAGGACATCGGTGAGTACAACACCGTCAGCGCGACCGGTGGCCACTCGGTCAGCACGTTGCAGATGACGATCGCGGCCAACGGCGATGTCGAGTTCCGGTTCGGTGAGATGCGCGGCGGCCTGTGCGGCGGCATCACCGGCTTCAGCCGCGGCAACGGCGCCACCGACCCGGTCAGCCGGGACCTGTCGTGCGAACTGCCGGTCGCCACCAACGGCCCGGACGACGGCAACCACGCGCTGCGGCTCGGCCTCACGGAACTGCCGTCGTCGCCGAGCACGTTCCAGTGCACGCTCGAGAACATCCCGGTCGGGGCGACGCTGGCGCTGTTCGTCTACGACTTCCCGGCGCCGAACTGCCCTGGCCTGCAACCCGCGTATCTGGCACCGCGAGCGCTGCAGACGGTGACGATGTCGGCGGCATTGCTCGGACCGTTCATCCCGACCCCGGTGCCGACCGAACTCAGCGTGCCGGTGACCATCCCGCGCTGTTCGCTGATCGGGCTGCCGGTGACGCTGCAGGCGGCGGTTCTGGCGGGTCCGTTCCTCTGGACCAGCAACGCGCTGCGGTTCGAGGTGCAGCAGCGCTGACGCCGAGCGGGAGGGCGCAGCCATGAGCCGCCGCGGCGACGATTGTGCCCCGCGGCGGAATCCGCGTAAGGCCCGCGCCGAGGCGTCCTCTTCCGGGGCATGACCGCGCTCCTCTCGACGTTGCTCTCCCTGGCGCTGCTGCCGCAGGCGCCCTCGACGACTCCGGTACCCGCCCGACCGCTGCCCGTGGCGTGGAACGCGCCGTTCTCCGGTCTGTGGATCGACCCGGTGCCCGACGTCGCCGGCCGGCATTGGTGCCGCGGCACGCGCTACAAGATGAGCTTCGGCGCCGACGGGGCGAGCTACGTGCCGCTGCTCGGTCACACGGCGTCGCGCTCGTACCCGATCGCGTTCCGACTGGAAGGCGCAGCATCCGCCGTGCCCGAGCGACAGGGGACGCGCTTCGCCTTCGACCGCGGTGAGGTCGTCGAGCGCTGGGACCTCTTTGCCGACGGCGCCGAACAGAGCTTCGTGCTCGACGCGCCGCCGCGAGGGAACGAGCTCGTCATCACGATCGAGACCGACCTGCGGTTCGCCGGCGCCGGCCCGGACGGGCTCTGCTTCCGGGGCGAGGGCAAGGGCCGCGTCCTCTACGGCCACGCCGTCGGCATCGACGCGCGCGGCTACCGCACACCGCTGAAGACGACGTTCGAGGGCGGCCGGATCCACCTCGCGCTGCCGACCGTTGCGGCGTACCCGCTCGTCGTCGACCCGCTCGTGTCTACCGTGGACGTCGCGCTGCAGGAGGTCGCTGACAACCTGGAACCCGACGTCGCGCTGCACGCCGGCACCGGCCGCTGGGCGGTGGTGATGACCGAACGGCTCTCGGCGCTCGACAGCGACCTCAAGCTGCGGCGCTTCGACCTCGCCGGCAACGCGGTCGACACCGACTTCCTCGAGGTCAGCTCCCAGATCGCCTCGGAGCCGGCGATCGCCTGCAGCCAGGGCGGCGCGAAGTTCATGGCGGTGTGGCGGCAGGCCGGGCTCGACATCATCGCGCGGGGCGTGACCGCGAACGGCGCCCTGCCCGACGCGCCGGTGACCGTGGGCAACGGCGTCGTCGCGCTCGGCACCTTCTGCCTGCGCCCGGACATCGGCGGTTCCGAGGGGAGCGGGTTCCTCACCACCTACACGTTCGAGGGCACGTCGATCCCGCCGTCCATCACCTGCAGGACGTTGTCGGATACCGCAGTGGTCGGAACCGGGATCAACATCCTGACCGGCACGGGCTGCCTCAGCAGCGCGGTCAGCGACCGGCGCCTGCCGTCCAACGACTGGCTCGTCGCCTTCTGCCGCCAGTCGGCGAGCTGCGCGTTCGGCGGCGACATCGGCTACGCCGCCGTCGACGTGAACGGCACCCTGGCGAACGCGACGACGACGGTCGCGGGCGGCGTGCTCGACGACGACCGCCACGTCGACGTCGCCTGGAACGGCTCCCGGGGGTTGATCGTCTGGGACCGCGACATGGGCAGCCACCACGACGTCATGCTGCGCATCGTGCGCAAGACCGGCGCCGGCTATCAGTTCGTCGGCGCCGAGCACGACCTGAGCGTCGAGGAACCCGGCGGCATCCCGGCCAACGACCAACAGGAGCCGATCGTCGCCTGCGACGGCGTCCGCTTCCTGTGCTGCTACAAGGAGGGGAGCAACGGCCTCGTCGTCGGCACCGGCGTCGGCGTCGCCGGCGCCGGACTCCTGTTCCATGAGGGTCACGAGTTCCTGATCAACAACGCCCTCCCGCACGACGTCATCGGCGTCGCCGGCGGCGCACCCGGACCTGACAGCGACACGCGCTGGCTGGTCGTCGCCGACGAGCGCCTCGGACTCAACGACCACGACGTGCGCGGCGTGTTCTACGACGGCCTCGTCGCTGCCAACATGTTCACGACGGTCGGCACCGGCTGCACGCCGATCTCCGGCACCAGGCCCCTGATCGCCGTCACCGGTAGCTCCGCGGTCGGCGACACGTTCACGGTGGCGACCAGCAACACCACGGCGCTACCGTTCCTGATCGCCGGCCTGCCGCAGACGCCGACGACGTTCTGCCAGTACCTGGTCACCCGGCGCTGCCAGCAGGGCGTCGCGCTGCCGGCGCTCGCGGTCGTGTTCGGCGGCGCGCTGTCGGTCACGGTTCCGGCCGACACCGGCCTCGTCGGCGTGCGGTTCGCGTTCCAGGGCATCGACCTGTTGGCGGCCGGCGCCTGCAACGCATCGCTGTTCGGGGCCGCGTTCGCGGTCACCGACACGATCGTCGCGACGGTGCGTTGAGGGCGGCGAACCCGGCGCATGTCGGTGCGCCGGATCGAATCGGCCGCGACCGCTCACGCGCGCCGATCACGGCAAGTTCATCGCCCAGATCAGCCGCAACCGCTCGGCATCGAACAGCGGTCCCCGCGTCAACAGCACGAGCCGGTCGAACAACTCGCCCGTGGCCGGGTCGGAGAAGCGGCTCGACTCGGCGCTGCGCGAGGCGAGGTAGTCGTTGGGCACGTCGCGACGGATGTGTCCGATCCGCGAGGATCGTTGCAGCGGAGGTTGTCGCGCCAGGAACGCGTCGCTGAGGGCGAGCGGGTCGACGATGTCCGCGTCGGGGCCGGCATAGAAGCCGAAGAAGCCGATGTTGCCGCGGATCACCCCCATCAGCCGGGACTCGTCGGGGCCGCGCTTGCTCGCCGCCTCCGCGGCCTTGGCGCGGCACTGTTCACCCTGCTCGCGATAGGAATGGGCCGGCATCCGATCGAGCCACGGCCAGCGGCTCAGGCCGCAGGTCGGATAGTAGAAGGCGCGTTCGTCGCAGATGCCGTGATCGTACGGGGTCACGTAGAGCGCGATCGACTCCTTGGTCGACAGCTCGCCGCGCCAGAACGGTTGGTTGATCAGCGTGCCGCCGGGATTGCCGATGCCGAGCAGCAGCAGCAGCGCGGCCGTGCGGGCCCAGCCGCGAGGCCAGTGGACGGC